>JBOGWZ010000055.1:0-7548 GCA_050694075.1 Actinomycetota bacterium
CGCTGTCCGTATCTGTTCCTCGCCGCTCGCGCAAGCGCTCGCTGTCCGTATCTGTTCCTCGCCGCTCGCGCAAGCGCTCGCTGTCCGTATCTGTTCCTCGCCGCTCGCGCAAGCGCTCGCTGTCTGTAGATGAGTCGGGACGGCCGGATTTGAACCGGCGACCCCTGGTCCCCCAGACCAGTGCGCTAACCAAGCTGCGCCACGTCCCGCGCGACCGGCGGCTAAAGCCGGCTAGCGAATGATAGCCAGGCGAGGGACTCAGGCGATGTCGATGAATGGACTTATCTACTTGGTGACTTGTCGCCGGAAGGAAAGGTGGGAAGCGCCGCTCTCGATAGTCGGTACCCGCGCGCTCCACAGCACCTTACACAACTCTAAAGCTATCGTCGACCCTTCGTCCTGGTCTCTACCCGCACCGGGCTGCCGGTGAACGGCTCTACCTCCCGCAGCCGATTCTCGACGTAGCGGAGATATTCGGGTCGCAGCCGGCCGGACGAGAACAGCAGGAACAGCGGCGGCTCGGCCTCGGCCTGCACCGCGTAGCGGATCCGCAGCGCCCGGCCCCCGGTGCGCGGATGCGGCCGACGTTCCTGCGCCGACAGGATGGTGTCGTTGACGAGCGCGGTCGGCAGCCGCAGGCGGTGGGCCTCGATCGCCCGGGCCAGGAGCGGAAGGATCTTGTCGATCGACCGACCGGTCAGCGCCGAGACCCTGAGCCGCGGCGCCCACGACAGGAACCCCAGACGCTGCTCGATCCCTCGTTCAACGACGCGCTTGACCTCCTCCTCGGTCACGAGGTCCCACTTGTTGAGGACCACCACGCAGGCCCGGCCCGCGTCGATCACGTCCTCGGCCAGTCGCTGGTCGAGACCGGTCACCCCCTCGCTCGCGTCGATCACGAGCAGGACCGCGTTAACCCGACCGATCGTCCCGCGCGTCCGCAAGGACGAGTAGTACTCGAGCGGATCCTTCACATGTGTGTGCCGTCGGAGCCCGGCTGTATCGACGATGCGCAGATCGCGCCCGTCGGGTAGCTCGACGGTCGAGTCGGTCGGGTCCCGTGTCGTGTGCGGCACCGGGTCGACGATCGAACGCTCCTCCCCTGCTAGAGCGTTGAGGAGGGACGACTTCCCCACGTTCGGCCGCCCCACGATCGCAACCGACGCCCACTGCTCGTCGGGCCCGGGCTCTACGTCTGGGAGCAGAGCCACGACCCGGTCGAGCAGGTCGCCAGACCCGCGGCCGTGGAGCGCCGAAACCGGCACCGGCTCCCCGAGGCCCAGCCGGTAGAAGGCCGGAACCTCCGCCTCCACCTGCGCATCGTCCACCTTGTTCGCAACCAGCAGCACGCGTTTGGTGCTCCTTCTGAGGAGCTCCGCCACCTCCATGTCGTCCTGCTGTGGACCCGTAGTCGCATCGACCACGAACAGGACGACGTCGGCCGACGCCATGGCCACGTGTGCCTGCTCCGCGACGCGTTCCTCGAGTCCGGCCGCGCCCGGCTCGAGCCCACCCGTGTCGACCACCTCGAACGTCTTGTCCCGCCAGCGGGCGGTGAACGCCCGGCGGTCGCGGGTGACCCCGGGGCTGGCTTCCACGATGGCTTCCCGGCGGCCGATCACCCGGTTGACCAGCGATGACTTCCCCACGTTCGGCCGGCCGACGACGGCCACCACCGGCATCCGAATCCGTCCGGGAGAAGCAGCCGTTTGTTGCTCACTCATCTGTGCCTCGACGCTCGCGCAAGCGCTCGCTGTCCGCTCATCCCAGACCCACCCGGGCGCGCGCCACAAGGGCCGCGATCTCCTCGACGACCTGCTCGATCGACTTGTCGGTTGTATCGACGACCACCGCGCCGGTTGCACGGGCAAGGGGCGAGGCGGACCGCTGCTCGTCGGTCCGATCTCGCAGCTCGATCGCCTCCCGGATGGCCTCGGCGTCCTCGGCCGAGCCCAGCTCCTCGGCCCGGCGTACAGCCCTTTGCTCGAGGGTGGCGGTCAGAAAAACCTTCACGTCGGCATCCGGAAGCACGACCGTCCCGATGTCCCGACCTTCCATGACGACATCGGCGCGGCGGGCTTCGGCGCGCTGCAACTCGACCAGCCGGGCGCGTACGCCTGGGTGTTGGGAGACAAGCGAAGCGGCCTGGCTCACCTCCTGCTTTCGGATCGCGTTGGTCACGTCGCGCCCGTCGAGCAGCACCGCGCCCGGGGTCAGCTCGATCGTCGCAGCCCATGCCTTCGCGGCCGCCCGCTCGGCATCGTTGGGGTCGATGCCGGACTCCAGAACGGCGAAGGCGACGGCCCTGTACATGGCTCCGGTATCGATATAGGTCCAGCCCAGGCGATCGGCGAGCGCCCTCGCCACGGTGGTCTTTCCCGCTCCGGCCGGTCCGTCGATCGCGACCGCACTCATGAGTTCCTCGCCGCTCGCGCAAGCGCTCGCTGTCCGTTCATTGCCTGGCCTCGGAGATCGTCTCCAGGAATCCCGGGAACGAGACATCGACGCAGCTCCAACCCTTGACGGTGACCTTCTCCATGCTCAGCAGGCCGGCGATCGCGAACGCCATGGCGATGCGATGGTCCCCGCGCGGATCGACCGCACCCCCTGTAAGGGGGCGCGGGCCGCGCACGGCCAGAGTCTGCGGGCCGGCTTCGACGTCCGCTCCGAGGACGGTCAGTCCCTCGGCCATCGCGGCGAGCCGGTCCGATTCTTTGACGCGCAACTCCCCCACGCCCTCGAAGACCGTCTCTCCTTCGGCCTGGGACGCGGCCACGGCCAGGATCGGGATCTCGTCGATCAGGGCCGGCACCGTCGCGGGCTCGACCCGGATCGCCGTGAGATCCGACGCCTTCGCGCGCACGGAGCCGACCGGCTCCCCCGCAGTCGTGGCTTCTTCCTGGACCTCGACATCCCCGCCCATTGCCCGTAGAACCTCGACGAATCCCGTGCGCGTGGGGTTCAACCCCACGCGCGACACCGTCAGCTCCGAGCCCTCGAGCAGCAGAGCGCCCACGAGCAAGAACGCGGCGGCGGAGATGTCGCCGGGGACGGTCAGCTCGAACGGGTCGGGACGGGAACCGCCTTGCACCGCCACCCGCGTTCCGGTCCGTTCCACTTCCACGCCCGTGGCTGCCAACATCCTTTCGGTGTGGTCCCGGCTGGGGGCCGGCTCCGTCACCGAAGTAGTGCCGGCCGAGCGGAGTCCTGCGAGCAATAAGGCGGTCTTGACCTGAGCGCTCGCAACCCTCAACTCGTGGTCGACCCCGGTGAGCTCGGCCCCTCGGACGAACAGCGGCGGCAGATCGCCGTGCTCCCGTCCGTCGATCACGGCTCCCATCTGTCGGAGCGGAGCGACGACGCGCAGCATCGGCCTTCGGTTTAGGGACTCGTCGCCGGTGAGAACGAAGGTCCCGGGAGCCGGTGCCAAAACGCCGGCGAGCGTGCGCATCGTGGTGCCCGAGTTGCCACAGGCAAGTGGCGCGGTGGGCTCGGCGAAGGCGCCGGCGAAACCGTCAACTTCTACTTCACCGTTCGACCGCTCCACAGCGACGCCCAGTGCCCGCAGGCAATCCGCGGTTGCGCGCACGTCTGCTCCGTCGTTGAGACCACCGATCCGCGACTGCCCTTGCGCCAGGCTCGCCAGGATCAGGGCGCGATGCGACACGGACTTGTCCCCGGGCACCGTCACGGAGCCGGTCAGGGGGGCGGGTGCTCGGGTCTTCTTGAGTCGCTTCATCGCTTTATCACTTTGTCGACAAGTAACTAAATCGTTATTCGAACTCGGACCGTTCCACCCGGTAGCCCAGGCGCGTCAAGGAATCCGAGAGGATGTCGGCCGCCTTATCCCCCGCCACCACCAGCTCCAGCCGCCCCCGGCCACCCTCGGTCGAGTGGACGATCCTCAGATCCTCGATGTTCGTTCCGAGCCGGCCGGCTTCCGTGGTCACCTCCGCGAGCACGCCGGGACGGTCCGGGACGATCATCGACAGGAAGATCGGCTCTCGGTCGTAATCGGGCTTCGCGAACAGCTCCAGCCGCGCGACGCGAGCGGTGTCGAGCCATGACCGCAACTCGTCCCACGAGTCGCCGGCGATCATGTCGGCGACGAGCTCTATCCGTTTCTCGAGTGCGGCGAGGGCCTCGCCGACTGCGGCCTTGTTCGAGCGCAGGATCGCGACCCAGAGGTCGGGATTGCTGGCCGCGATGCGAGTGACGTCCCGGAAACCGGCACCCGCGAGCCCGAGCAGGGCCTCCTTGTCCGACCCCGTGAGTGCCATGTCGACGAGAGCGCTCGCAGTGAGCTGAGGCACGTGGCTGAGCCTTGCCACCAGGGCGTCGTGCGTCACGGGGTCGACGGCCACAGTCTTGGCGCCCAGGCTGGTGGCCAGCCCGGCGACCCGGCTGTATGCGTCCGACGAAGTGTTGGCCGTGGGTGTCAGAACCCACCAGGCATCTTCGAAGAGCCGCGCGTCGGCCGCATCGATCCCGTGACGCTCCGACCCGGCCATCGGGTGGGCCCCGACAAAGCGGCCCCCGAAAGCGGCCTCGCCGGCAGCCACCACTTCTTCCTTGGCGCTCCCGACGTCGGTGACCGCGGCCGTCTCGCCCACCGCTCCGGCCAGCTGCTCGCAGGTGACGGCGATTCGGTCGATCGGCATCGCAAGCACGATGAGGTCGGCTCCCGCCACCGCTTCCTCGGGTGAGGCCGCGAGCGAGGTCAGCGCGCCCCGGCTCAACGCGGCCGCTGCGGTCGCGGGATCCCCGTCGAAGCCCACGACGGTCAGCCGCCGGTTGCGGGAGCGCGCGCCGAGAGCGATCGAACCGCCGATCAGACCGGTCCCGAGGACGGCCATCCGTTGCGCAAACATTAAAGTTCTCCTTGAGAGTTATTCCTCGAGCAGGTCTTCTCGCAGGCGGCGTGCATCCCCGAGGTAGACGTGCCGAAGGCTAGCGTAGTCACGGGTCGAGTAGAGGTGCATCAGAACCCTCACGCAGCGCTGGATGGCTCCGGGGACCGCGATCTCCTGGGCACACAGCAGCGGCACCTCGAGATCGAGGTTCCGAGCGGCTTGAGCGGGAAACGTAGCCGTCAGGTCGGGGGTCGCGGTGAAGATCAGGCTCACCACGTCGGCCGGGACGACCGAGTTGCGCTCCAGCATCGCCCCGAGCAGCTCGGTCGTGGCGGACACGATGGCCGCAGCGTCGTCGCTAGGGACGCTCGTTGCCCCCCGCAGTGCACAAAGCCGTGGCTCAGTCGACATGTCTACAAATCACCTGGCCCCATGGGGGCGTATCTCCTAGTCAGAACATGAAATCCATATGTCGACATGTCTATTCATCCCCTTTCACGGCGCGATAGAGGCTCTGGATCTCGAGCGGCGCCAGGCGTCGCCATACCCCCGGCTTCAATCGCCCCAGCGATAACGGCCCGATCGCGGTCCGCACGAGCCGCGTGGCGGGATATCCCACCGCCTCGCACATCCGCCGGACCTGGCGGTTGCGACCCTCGGTCAGCTCGAGCTCCAACAAGCTGCGGCCGCCCCCCTTGTCGACAAGGTCGACCCGGGCGGGGGCCGTGACGCCGTCGTCGAGCTCCACCCCCGTGCGCAGCGTGCGCAGCGCCTCGTGGCTCACCTCCCCGGCTACTTCGGCCAGATAGGTCTTGCTCACCTCGTAGCTCGGGTGGGTCAGGCGCTGGGCCAGCTCCCCGTCGTTCGTGACGATGATCGCTCCCTCAGTTGCAACGTCCAGCCGGCCGACCGGCCACAGGCGCCGGTCGCTGTCGACGAGATCCACGACCGTCGGCCGTCCTTGCGGATCCGCCGCGGTCGACACGACTCCGGCCGGTTTGTTCAAGAGATAGTGCACGAGGCCGGCGGCGAGAGGCACGGGAGAACCGTCAAGTAGAACTTCATCCTTTGCCGGATCGACGCGGCCTCCCAACCGGGCGCGCTGCCCGTTCACGCGGATGCGTCCGGCCTCGATCATGGCCTCTACTGCTCGGCGCGATCCCACTCCCGCCCGCGCCAGCACCTTCTGGATGCGCTCGCCCTCAGTCATTTTTCGCCGCTCGCTCAAGAGCTCGCTGTCTGTGGCCGTTCTCTCGCCGCTCGCGCGAGCGCTCGCTGTCCGTGCTCATCACGGATCCGGCGACAGCTTCGCCTCCATGTCCTCGACTGCCTCGGGTGTCGGCATGAATCCGGCCAACGGCGGGAGCTCCTCCAGGTCCTTGAGGCCCATGCGCTCGAGGAACTCGCGGCTGACGGTGAACAGAACCGGATGGCCCGGACCCGTCTCCCGTCCCGCCTCCTCGATCAACCCCCTCTGCAATAGCGTCCCGACGACCCCGTCCGAGTCGACCCCGCGGATCTCCGCGATGTGGGCTCGAGAGATCGGCTGTCGGTAGGCCACGATCGCCAGCACCTCGAGGGCGGCCGCAGTCAAGCGGGAGCTCCGATGCCGGGTGACGAAGCGTTCGAGCCAAGGAGCGCAATCGGGACTCGTGTAGAGACGCCAGCCCCCGGCCACTTCACGCAATACGAAGCCCCGGTCGGATGCGACGTAGTCGGCCGCGAGCTCGGTTAGCAGCGCCTCGACATCGGCTCGCGGCCGCTCGAGCACCTCGCCGATCAGGCCGGCGGGGATGGGCTCGTCGGCGAGCAGGAGGATCGACTCGATGATCTTGCGCTCCATGCCTAAACCTCTCCTTGAAGGATGTATTCGTCCACGTCCGCGAGCACGTCGTGTTCGTCCGCCTCGCCGGTCCAGCGAGCGTAGATGGCGCCGAAGCGGTCGGCTTGAGAGATGTCAACCGCACCGGCCTTGTAGAGCTCGAGCAGAGCGAGGAATCGGACCACGACGTCGATCCGGGTCACCAGCCCGCCACAGAGCGAGCGGAAGTCGGTGGGCCCGGCTCGCAGTTGGGCGGCCACCTCCACGAGGGCATCCTTCACCGATGCCTTGAGCGGCTGTATCGAGCTGACGTCGAGCTCGGGCACCGGTCGCGGCACGAGCGTCTTCTCCGCCGCCCGCAGCACGTCCGAGAAATCGACGCCGGCCAGCGGGTCCGGGGCGATCGTGGCGAGATCGGGCTCGAGGGCCACGCTGCGCCCGTAGTAATCGGCGCCCTGCGCCAGCTGCGCGGCCAGCCAGGCTCCGGCATCCCGGTAGGTCGCGCACTCCACGAGACGGGCGAGGAGCATGTCTCGCTCCTCCAGGAGCTTCTCGTCTTCGTCGCCGAATCGCATCGAGGGGAGCAACCGAGCCGACTTGAGCTCGAGCAGCGTCGCCGCCACGACCAGGAAACCGGTGGCGACCTCGAGGTCGAAGTTCTCCATCGCATCCAGAGCCGTCACGTACTCGTCGGTGATCTCGGAGATGGACACCTCGTAGATGTCCACGCGCTGGCGGGAGATCAGATGCAGGAGCAGGTCGAGCGGCCCTTCGAAGACCGGCAGCTTCACTTCGTAAGTCACCCGATTACCCCTCGCTGTGGACTTGTCTATTTGTCGACAATTTCCCGCCTGGCTACGGCCGTCAGCCTAC
>JBOGWZ010000056.1:0-7544 GCA_050694075.1 Actinomycetota bacterium
ACCGACACCAGCGCGCGGAGGGGCACACCGAGATCGGCAAAGCGAGTGGGATCGCCGCGATCTATGAGCGCCCCCACGCCTACGGGTTCTCCTCCCAGCTCGCGCACCAGCTCAACCACTTCGCGCGTCGAGCCGCCGGTGGTTATCACGTCTTCGACCACGAGAGCGCGCTCGCGTGGGGCGATGTGGAACCCCCGGCGAAAGTGCATCCGCCCCTCCTCGCGCTCGGCGAAGATCATGCGCACGTCCGCAGCCAGCGCGGTCGCGAACCCGAGCAACAGCGCGCCCACCGCAGGGCTCGCCACGACATCGAACCCGTTCGGGAACGAGTCTGCTATCGCCTCTCCGAAGCGCTGCGTGAGGCGCGGGTCCTCCAGTACTCGGAACTTCTGCACGAAGACGTCGGAATGCCGCCCCGACGAGAGCACGAAGTGGCCTCGCATCACCGCCCCTCTACGCTGCAGAACGTCGAGGATCTCGGCGGGATTCACGCCTCCAGTTCCTCGAGCAGCCGGCGGGCCGCCGCCGCCGGGTTCGCGGCCGCCCGGACGGGGCGGCCGATCACGAGCAGGTCGGCCCCGGCACGGATCGCCTCCGCCGGCGTCTCGGCTCGTCGCTGGTCGTGGTGGTCCGAACCCGACGCCCGGATGCCGGGGACCACCAGCAGCGGTTCCGGCCCGAAGCGCGAGCGCAGGACCGCGACCTCCCGCGGCGAGCACACGAGGCCCCGGGCCCCCGCCGCAAGTGCAAGCTCGGCGAGACGTACGACCTGGTCCCGGACGCCACCCCCCACCCCGACCCGCTCGAGGTCCACGTCGTCGAGGCTGGTGAGAACCGTCACGCCGAGCACCGCGAGCTCGTCCCCCGCAGCGGCGACGGCCGCCTTGATCATGTCCACGCCGCCGGAGGCGTGAACCGTGGTGTACGCGGCCCCCAGTCGCCTCGCCGCCCCGACCGCTCCCTCGACCTGCGCGGGGATGTCGTGGAGCTTCAGGTCGAGGAACACGGGCCGGACCGAGGCGACCTCACCCACGATGCCCGGTCCGCACCCGGAGAATGCGGTTGAGCCGATCTTGAAGACACCGACGTGGGGGGCCGTCGCTTCGACGAGCCGGATCATCTCGTCGCGCCGCGCGACATCGAGCGCAAGACAGATGGGATTTTCGAATCTGCTCATCAGCCCTCGAGCTTCACCGACCCGACAAGCTCGTCGACGCTCGCCACCCCGTGGCGCGCCATGTAGGCCGCGAGGCCCTGCACGACCTGCAGAGCAGCGCGCGGGTTGAAGAAGTTAGCCGTGCCGACCGCGACTGCCGAGGCCCCCGCAAGGATCAGCTCTAGGGCGTCATCCGAGCTCGAGATGCCCCCCTGCCCGATGATGGGGACGTGTGGGAAGGCGCGGTGTACCTCGTGCACCGCGCGCACTGCGATAGGGCGGATGGCGGGCCCGGACAGTCCCCCGATCGTTCCGGCGAGCTTGGGCCTGCGCGTCTCCGTGTCTATGGCCATCCCGAAGACCGTATTGATCAGGGAGAGACCGTCCGCCCCGGCGTCCACCGCTGCCCCGGCGATGTCCTCGAGCGAGGTGACGTTCGGCGACAACTTCGCGAACACCGGGACCCGTTTCAGCGATGCCTTGACTCGTCCGACGACTGCGGCGGTCGCGTCGGGCGAGTGGGCGAACATGTTGTTGCGATCCTCCAGGTTGGGACAGGAGATGTTGATCTCGACGGCCGCGACGCCGCGACCACCGAGACGAATCTTGTCGGCGACTCGTACGAACTCGTCCACGGTGTTGCCGGCGATGGACGCGACCACCGTGACGCCTCGCTTCGTCAGCCATGGAAGGTCTTCGGTGATGAAGTTCTCGACACCCTTGTTCTGGATGCCGATCGCGTTGAGCATCCCCGACGGCGTCTCGCACATCCGCGGCGTCGGCTTGCCCTTCCACGGCACGAGCGTCATCGACTTGACGATGATTCCGCCGAGGCGGGCGATGTCCACGAACGCGGCACCCTCTCTCCCGGCGCCGAAGGTTCCGGAGGCGACGAGGATCGGATTCGCGAGGTCGAGCGCCCCAAGCCTTATCGAGAGGTCCACTTTCGAATTCGGCCGATCTCTCATCTAGTTCCCCGGCGGCGCAACGTGGTCCCCCTCGATGTCGAAGAGGCTCCCGTGGCGCGACGGCGCTCCCGCGGGGGTCAGCTCAGCCTGATCGGCGGCCACCGGTTCCGCGGCGCCGTCCCACATGACCATCGCTCCGTTGAACACGGGTCCCTCGATGCAGGAGCGGGCGTAGATGACCTCGTCTTCCGCCTGGCCCCCCTGGGCTTTGCGTGCGGGACGGCGCAGGGGCATCACGCACGTCATACAGACGCCGTATCCGCACGCCATCAGCTCCTCCACCGCGACCTGGATGTAGACCTTCCGCTGGGCGCACACGGAAGAGACGGCGGCGAGCATCGGGTGAGGACCGCATGCGTACACGACCTCACTCCCGCAACGATCGATCGTCTCATCCAGCACGTCCGTGACTCGACCGGTATCCCCCTGGCTCCCATCCTCGGTCGTGATCCGGCACACCGATGCCAGCCGGCGCGCGTCGATGTGATTGAGGAGGTGACCCGCGCTCCGGGCGCCGAGGATCACGTCCACCCGATGTCCCTCGTCACGCAGCTCATCGGCGAGGAAGAAAAGGGGGGCGGCCCCGATCCCCCCGCCCACCAAGAGACAGTGGGCGCGGCGTTTGGGCAGTGCGAAACCGCGACCGAGCGGTCCCACGAGGTCCATCGCCGCGTGCGTTCGCAGTGCCGACAGGTACTGAGTTCCCGGCCCCCTTATGTCGAAGACGATCTCGATCGTCGAGGCCCATCCGCCCCGCTTGTGCACGCGGTGCACGGAGAACGGCCGCCGCAGGATGTAGTCGCGGTTGTCTCCGCACTTGATGTTCACGAATTGGCCGGGCCGCACCTTCTCTCCGATATCGGGCGCGACGATCGTGAGCGAATGGTATTGCTCGCCGTACTTCTTGTGCGTGAGAACCTCGCCGTTGGAGATCAGCTCGGCACCTCCGCGATGTACTCCTGCAGCGAGCGGACCCCGACGTCGCCCGACTGAAGCGCCTCGATCGCCTGCACAGCGGCCGCCATGCCGGCGATCGTCGTTCCGATGGGCACTCCGGTCTCGACGGCGGCGGTCCGGATGTAGTAACCGTCGGTACGGGCTCCCCGCCCGAACGGGGTGTTGAACACCATCTCGATCTCTCCCGATCCGATCCTCTCGACGACGTTCTGCTCCCCGCCGTCCCCCTCCTTGGTGGAGGACACCTTAGCCACCACGTCGACCTCCACGCCCGCGCGCTGTAGAACCCTAGCCGTCCCACGAGTGGCCACCAGATGGAAGCCGAGGTCGGCAAGCCGTTTGGCCGGAAAGATCACCGATCGTTTGTCCCGGTTCGCCACCGAGATGAACACGGTTCCTTTCGTCGGCAGTCGAACACCGGCGCCCCCCTCGGCCTTGGCGAACGCGAGCCCGAAATGCCGATCGATGCCCATGACCTCTCCCGTCGAACGCATCTCGGGACCAAGCACGGTGTCGACTCCCGGAAAGCGTTCGAACGGCAACACCGCCTCCTTGACGGCCACGTGCTCGAGGCCGTCGTGGCCCACCGACCGTGTGGGAACCAGACCTTCGGCGCGCAGCGCCTCGAGGGTCTCTCCTGCCATCACCCGTGCGGCGACCTTGGCCAGCGGCACGCCCGTCGCCTTGGACACGAACGGAACCGTGCGCGATGCGCGCGGGTTCGCTTCGAGCACGAACACCGACTCGTCTTTGACGGCGAACTGGATGTTGATCAGGCCCCGCACTTCGAGTGCACGCGCGATGGCCTCCGTGTACGCGATCACCTCAGCCACCTGGTCCTCTCCCAGCGTGAACGGAGGGAGCACACACGCCGAGTCCCCGGAGTGGATACCGGCCTCCTCGATGTGCTCGAGGACGCCGCCGACGTAGAGGTCCTGGCCATCGAACACCGCGTCGCAGTCGACCTCGATCGCCCCCTCCAGAAACCGGTCGACGAGCACCGGGTGCTCGGGTGAGACATCGGCCGCATCCGACATGTAGCGCTCCAGCGAGCTCTCCTCGTAGACGATCTCCATCGCCCGGCCCCCCAGGACGTAGCTGGGACGGACGAGCACGGGATAGCCGATCGATTCCGCGATCGCGCGCGCCTCGGCCACCGAGCGCGCGACCCCATTGGGCGGGTGCGGCAGCGCGAGGTCGGCAAGCAGGTCTCCGAATCGCTCGCGGTCCTCCGCTCGATCGATCGCGTCCGGAGACGTGCCGAGTATCGGCACACCGGCACGGGCGAGCGCCCGCGCCAGCTTCAGGGGTGTTTGCCCGCCGAGTTGGAGGATCACGCCGATGGGACGCTCCCGCTCGACGACGTTCATCACGTCTTCGGACGTGATCGGCTCGAAGTACAGCCGGTCCGACGTGTCGTAGTCGGTCGAGACGGTCTCTGGATTGCAGTTCAGCATGATCGTCTCGAAGCCCGCGTCCTTCAGGGCGAACGCAGCGTGCACGCAGCAGTAGTCGAACTCGATCCCCTGCCCGATCCGATTCGGCCCCGACCCGAGGATCAGGATCTTGTCCCGGTCGCTGGGCGCGACCTCGTCCTCCTCTTCATAGGTGGAGTAGTAGTACGGCGTGTACGCCTCGAACTCCGCCGCGCACGTGTCCACGGTCTTGTAGGTCGCCATCACGCCCTCGCCGATCCGGTGCGCCCGCACGTCCTCCTCCGAAACTCCGAGAATGGCTGCGAGCTGGGCGTCGGAGAAGCCGAACCGTTTCGCCCGATACAGGACGTCGCGGCCCAGCTCCTCGATGGGTCCCGCCGCCTCGAGCTCCCTCCGCAGCTGGACGACGCGCGCGAGCTGGTCTACGAACCAGCGATCGATCGCCGTGATGCGCGTCGCGTCGTCCGGCTCCAGGCCCCGGTACAGGGCCCGCTCCAGCAGGTGCAGCCGTGTCTCGGTCGGCTGCTCGAGACGCGAGGTGAGCTCCGCGAGGGGAGCGTCGAAGTCCGGCCCGCCGAGCCCGTCAAAACCCTGTTCCAGGGACCTGAAGCCCTTCTGCAGAGCCTCGACGAAGGTTCGCCCGATGGCCATCGCCTCGCCGACCGACTTCATCTTGGTCCCCAGTCTCTGGTCGGCATCGGGGAACTTCTCGAACGTCCAGCGCGGGATCTTCACGACGACGTAGTCGATCGACGGCTCGAAGCTTGCCGGCGTCTCGCGCGTGATGTCGTTGATGATCTCGTCCAGCGTGTACCCGACCGCGAGCTTCGCCGCTATCTTCGCGATCGGGAACCCGGTCGCCTTCGAGGCGAGCGCAGACGATCGGGACACGCGCGGATTCATCTCTATCACCACGCGCCGGCCGGTCTCGGGGTGCACCGCGAACTGCACGTTGGAGCCGCCCGTCTCGACGCCGATCGCGCGCATGACCGCGGCGCCGTCGTCCCGCATCCCCTGGTACTCGACGTCCGTCAGCGTCATCGCCGGCGCCACCGTGATCGAGTCCCCGGTGTGGACCCCCATGGGGTCGAGGTTCTCGATCGAGCACACGACCACGACGTTGTCGTTCCGGTCGCGCATCAGCTCGAGCTCGAACTCCTTCCAGCCGGCGATGGACTCCTCGACCAGAACCTCCCCAATCGCCGACAGCCGCAGCCCCTCGGCCACGATCGCCCTCAGGTCACCCGGGCTCCCCACGATCCCCGAACCGCCACCGCCGAGGACGTAGCTCGGCCGTATGACCACGGGATAGCCGATCTCCTCGGCCGCTCCAAGCGCCTCGTCGACCGAGTACGCGAAGGTCGAGCGCGGCAGCTCGAGACCGGCGGCCGCCATGGTCTCCTTGAACATCCGCCGGTCCTCCGCTCGCCGTATCGCGTCGACCGACGCTCCGATCAGTTCCACACCGTGTGCGTCCAACACCCCGGTGGTCGCGAGCTCCATCGCGACGTTCAGTCCGGTCTGCCCGCCCAGCGTCGGAAGGCATGCGTCGGGGCGTTCCCGCTCGATGATCTTGGCGACGGACGCGGGCGTGATCGGCTCGACGTAGGTGGCGTCGGCGAATTCCGGGTCGGTCATGATCGTCGCCGGATTCGAGTTGACGAGCACGACCCTGTAGCCCTCGGCGCTCAGCACCTTGCACGCCTGAACTCCCGAGTAGTCGAACTCACACGCCTGACCGATCACGATCGGGCCCGATCCGATCACCAGGATGCCGTGCAGATCGTCGCGTTTGGGCACTACTCAACCTCCTCGTAGTGCACGTTCGCAGACTCCTCTTCAACGCTCACGATCTCGACGCTGTTGCCGGCGGGGTCGCGGGTGAAGCAGCGGTGCCGACCAGGGATCGGAAGGGCCTGCTCGATGTGGCAGTTCGCCTTCCTCAGCTTGTCGATCACCGCTTCGAAGTCGTTCACTCGCAAGCCGAAGTGCGCGGACTTCGGTGGGTTGTGCGGGTCGATCGAGACGTGGATCTCTTGGTTCCCGGCCCGGAACCACGCACCGCCCTCGGGAGAGCCCTCGGGCTTCTCGAGCGGCTCGAGGCCCAGGCACTCGCGGTACCAAGCGACGACGTCCGGCTCGAGCTCCTCGGGGGTCGTGACCGTAACGTGGTCGACCCCCAGGATCGAGAACTCGGTCACTTCTTTACCGCGCCTTTCGCCTCGGCCTTGCGCCTCTCCCGCGCCTTCCTCTTGCGCTGGCGGTCCTTCTTCCACCGGGTCCGATTGCGGTCGCCTCTACCCATTCACACCCCCATTTCCTTCTCCGGGGGAACCCCGGCGCCAAGGCGCCTCACTGGTTCCCCCCTGCCCCCTCCTTCGGCTCGAACTCGTCGATCAGCTCGTGGAAACTCTCGAAGAGATAACGAGAGTCGTGCGGCCCCGGGCCCGCCTCCGGGTGATACTGCACGCTGTAGGCGATGCCCGGCACCTCGATCCCCTCCACCGTTCGATCGTTGAGGTTGACGTGCGTAAGCCTCGCCGCGGTCCCGTCAAGCGAGTCGGGATCGACCGCGAAGCCGTGGTTCTGGCAGGTGATCTCGACGTGGTCGTGGTCCACGCGCTTCACCGGATGGTTCGCGCCGCGGTGGCCAAACTTCAGCTTGAAAGTGCGCGCCCCGAGCGCGAGCCCGAGGATCTGGTGCCCGAGGCAGATCCCGAACACCGGCACGCGGCCCAACAGACCCCTCAGGGTCTCGGCGCCGTAGGTCAGGGGCTCGGGGTCGCCGGGACCATTCGAGAGGAACACGCCCTCGTAGCCGTTGGAGATCACGTCCTCCGCAGAAGCCGTGGCGGGCAGCACGGTGACGTCGAAGCCGCCCGCGACCAGCAGATCAAGGATGTTGCGTTTCATTCCGAAGTCGTAGGCCGCGATGCGGCGACGCGGTCCCCGATGCTCGTGCAGCAACAGCGCGGTGATCTTCGACACCTCTGCGCCGGCCGCGTAACCGCTCTGCGCGCGCCGGCG
>JBOGWZ010000057.1:0-7415 GCA_050694075.1 Actinomycetota bacterium
AGGATGTGCTCGGTTCCGATGTAGTTGTGATTGAGGAGCCTCGCCTCTTCCTGGGCGAGGACCACGACCCTGCGGGCCCGGTCGGTAAACCTCTCGAACAAGGGGCCACGCCTCCTTTTCGTCTCTTAGGGAACCGAGGGTGGTTACCCACCCCGCGTCCCCCGAAATCTCATTATAGGGAGACGGGGTTTCGCTCCCCGTCCTTCCTCGCCTCCATTAGAACGCCCCCGTGGTCGAAAACGTTCCAACTCGGCTAGATATCAATCGGCCCAGGAGGGCTCGGATATAAGGACGTGCCGCCGAAGCGCGAAGTTGCTCGTGGAATCAGTGCACGGGGTCGGATCGCTTGGTCGTCACCGCGAAACGCATCCTCGCGAAGCGAGGCGGGGGGGCCCGACGGGGCGGGGGGTTGCGGAAGAGGTAGCGCCAGTCCCGGGCGAGGATGTCGGTCCGATCGCCGTCGATCGCGAAACCCCTGGCCAGGGGCACCCAGGCAAGCCGATTGCCCCTCCGGGGCGGCGCCGCGCCCGCCCGGGGAACGACCCATAGCCCGACCGTCGTCTGCTCGACCGCGGTGTGATCGTCGGGCCCGAAGGTCACATCCAGGCCCCCGAAACGAAGCCGTCGTACCCGCTCCAGGATCGAGGCGAGATCTCGGCCGTCCCCGGCTCGGCCGGCCGCCCAGCCGATCAGACCGACCGCCTCGTAGGCCCGCAGCTCCCAGCCGGTGGGCTCGGCGCCCCACCAGTCCACGAACGCTCGATGGAAAGACCTCAGGCTCCGGACGGGCAGAAAGTGGGCGCCCCGGGAGTAGGCCTCGGCTGCGACGGTGCCGCGGCGAGGCCGCCCGCCGGGCGCTATGGCGAGATCGAACGCGGCCACCTGAGGGTGCCAGTACCCGGAGCCGGCCCTGCGAGCCCTCACCGGAGGCCGGGCGCTGGCGATCCGGGCCCCGCCGCTAGTGCGATAGAGGGCGCCGGCCGCCGTGAGCGCCCGCTGAAGGGCGGGAAGAGCCGAGGGAGTGCCCTCCAGCACCACGGCCTCGACCCGGCGCGCCCTCAGCCTCCGAACCTGTGCCCTTTGCGGTTCCGAGCCGTAGCGGACCGCCGTGACCGTCCGGCCCCCCTCCTCGTCGACTGCGGTCCTCAGCGAGGCGACCGCGGTACCGCCCGCGTCCGTCCCCGAGGCAAGGACCCCGATCTTGGAGTAATCGCGGTCCTCGAGCAGATAGGAGGCCAATCGGCGGGCCTGCCACAAGAGGGGAGGTGAGGTCTGGAAGATGTGCGGTCGAAGCCGGCGTGCCGAGTACAGGTCCCCGAAGCAAAGGATCCCCGGGATGCCTGCCGCGTCGAGAGCCTCCTCGGCGCGGACAAGGCCGTCGGGGGGGCCCGCGTAAACGATGCCGACGGTCTGTTCGAACGCCGCGAGCTGAGAGATCAACGTAGAGGCACGTGTCGCATCTCCCGTGTCGTCGAGCGTCACCAGCTCGAACGGAGCTTCGTCCTCCCCGAGACCTCGGTTGAGGACGTGCACGCCGAGATCGGCCCCCTCGAACGCGTCCTCGCCGCGCCACGCCTGTGGTCCCGACAGCGTCGCGACCAAGCCGATGACGCGAGTATCCGATCCGGTCGGTCCAGGCCGCGGACTGCGGCTGGGGCCGGCGCGGCGCGCGGAGCCGAGGTCACACGCGACCCCCGCGAGGAGCATCGTCGCCAAGAACACACGAACGACAGGCACGGCACACGATCCTCGCGCTTGTGAATGCCCTCCTACTCGGGCCGCAGGGTCGGGAAGAGGATCACCTCCCGCAGCGACGGCAGGCCCAGCAGCACCGTGAGAAGTCGGTCGACGCCGAGGCCGAACCCTCCTGCGGGTGGCATCCCGTACTCGAGCGCCTCGAGGAAGTCCTCGTCGCGCAGCATCGCCTCGTCGTCGCCTGCCGCGCGCGCGCGAGCCTGCTGTTCGAAGCGACGGCGCTGCTCCTCGGGGTCGTTCAACTCCGAGTAAACTGGGGCGATCTCCACACCTCGGATGATGAGGTCGGCGTGCTCTGTGAAGCCCTCGATGCTTCGGTGGTCCTTCGCCAGCGGCGAGACGTCCTTGGGAAAGCCTGCGACGAAGGTCGGTTGCTGCAGTCTCTTCTCGACGACCGACTCGAAGATCTCCAGGAGTAACTTGCCGGCCGACCACCCCTCGTCCACCCTCACGCCGAGCGCGCGCGCCTTCTCCGAAAGCGCGTCCTGATCACCCTCCTGCCAAATGGATCCCAGGTCTTCGCCGGAATGCTCGGCGATCGCCTCGAACATCGTCGTCCTTCGGAAAGGTTGCGAGATATCCACCGTCTCCTCTGCGAACTCAACACGCAGATCCTCTGTGATCTCACCGGCGATCTCCCGGACGAGGTCCTCGACCAGCGCCATCGTGTGCTCGAAGTCGACATAGGCCTCGTAAGCCTCGAGCATCGTGAACTCTGGGTTGTACTGCGCACCGACGCCCTCGTTGCGAAAGCTGCGGTTGAGCTCGAAGACCCTCTCCAGGCCGCCGATCAGCAAACGCTTGAGGAATAGCTCGGGCGCCACCCGCAGGTACAGGTCGATGTCCAAAGCGTTGTGATGCGTCACGAACGGCCGTGCTACTGCTCCGGACGCGATCTGCTGGAGTAGCGGCGTCTCCACCTCCACGAAGCCTCGCTCCGTAAAGAACCTACGGATCACCGTGTTGGCGACGGCGCGCGCCTCGACGACCCTTCGTGCGCTCGGATTGACGATGAGATCCAGGTACCGCTGTCGGAAACGGGTCTCCACATCGGTCATCCCATGCCATTTCTCGGGCATCGGACGCAGACATTTCGCCAACAGCGTGAGGTCTTCCAGCTTCACGGAGAGCTCCCCGCGCCGCGTCTTCACGACTTCGCCGGACGCACCGACCACATCACCAACGGTAAGAGACTCGAACGCAGCCATCCCGTCGTCACCGAGTTCCTCGTAGCGAGCGAACAACTGGATGCGTCCGGTTACGTCCTCCAGGTCGGCGAACGCCACCTTTCCGTGCACCCGCACCGTCCGAAGACGCCCGGCGACGCGGGTCTGGTCACCCGTGTCGGTACCCGCGTCGAGGGGGCCGTAACGCTGCTGGAGTTGGGCCGCGGTCGCGGTGCGCTCGTACGCGTACGGATAGTTATGGCCGGTCGTCACAGGCTCCCTTCGAAGTTGCGCTCGAACACGAGACGCAGGCCATTCAGGGTAAGCGTCGGCTCGACCCTTTCGACCCGGTGACAGAACTGCACGACCAGCGGAGCGAGGCCCCCCGTCGCCACTACACGGGGCTCCGTCCCCAGTTCCGCGACGACGCGTTCGACGAGCCCGTCCACGAGGGCTGCGGTGCCAAAGATGATCCCAGACTGCATGCACGCGATCGTGTTCTTCCCAATCGCGTACTCCGGGGCGACCAACTCGACACGCGGAAGGCGGGCTGTCGCCGAGAACAGCGCGGTCGCGGAGCTGTCGAGCCCCGGAGCGATGGCCCCCCCGATGTACTCGCCCTGTGCCGTGATCACGTCGACGTTGATCGCGGTACCGAAGTCGACGACCACGGATGGCTCTCCGGGGAACAGATCGTGAGCCGCCACGGCGTTCGCGATGCGATCGGCTCCGACCTCCCGCGGATTGTCCGTCTTGACCGCGATGCCGGTCTTGACGCCGGGCTCGACGACGACGGCGGGAAAGCCGAAGTACTTGAGGGTCATCTCTCGTAGCTCCTGAGTCGCGCGCGGGACCACCGAGGACAGCGCGACGCCCGTTATCTGTCGAGAGAACGACAGGTCCACCAGCGCCAGGAACTCGCCGAACATGAGCGCCAGCTCGTCCGCGGTTCGTCGCTGGTCCGTGGAGGCGCGCCACTCGTGGATCAGGTCGTCCTTGCCGAAGACCCCGAGGTGCGTCTGTGTGTTGCCGACGTCCACCGCAAGGAGCACCTAGCGAACCCCCTCGTCGTCAACCACCATGTTGTCTTCGACCATGAGGTTGTCGATCAATCTCGCCGGGCCCACGCGCGCGGACACGGCGAGGAGGATGGGCCGGCCGGGGCGGGGTGCTCCGAAGTCGTCGGGGTCGACGGCGCGCGCGTAACCCGCTTCGACCCCTTCGACCGCCCGGATGGTCTCCATCATCTTCGCCTCCGCGTTCTCGATGCCCTCTCCCGACTCCACCGCCTCCCGTCCGGTCCGGAGCGCGGCGTACAGGACGGTGGCCTTCTTCCTCTCCTGTCGTGACAGATAGGCGTTGCGGCTGCTCATCGCAAGCCCGTCCGGCTCGCGCACGATAGCTCCCGCGACGATCTCGATGGGCCAGCGGAGATCGGCGACCATCCGCTTGATCACTGCGATCTGCTGGGCGTCCTTCTGGCCGAAGAAGGCGATGTCGGGCGCCACCAGGTTGAAGAGCTTCGCGACCACCGTGCACACGCCATCGAAGTGTCCAGGTCGCGCCTCCCCTTCGAGGACCTCTCCGAGTGCTCCCGCGCTCACTCTCGTAGCGTCCCCCTCCGGATACATTTCGCTTACCTCGGGGACGAACACCACGTCCACCTTCTCTGCGTTGGCCAGCGCGAGATCGCGCGCGTCGTCGCGCGGATACGACTCGAAGTCCTCGCCGGCGCCGAACTGCAACGGGTTCACGAAGATGCTCACGACCACGACGTCGCTTCTCTCGCGCGCCAGTCGCACGAGCGAAAGGTGCCCCTCGTGCAACGCCCCCATGGTCGGAACGAGGCCGATGACGCGACCGGCAGCCTGCTCGGGACGAAGCAACTCCCGCAGTTTGGTTGCGCTCCGGACGGTCTCCAACTAGCGATCCAGTCGCTCACTCAAAGCACGGAACGCCTCGTCTGAGATCCTCCCGGTGCGGCGCGCCGCTTCGAGGATCAGCAGCGACACGAGGCCATAGACCGCGGCCTCTCCCTCGTTGAGCGCCGCGAGATGTCGTTGCAGGGTCGCCGCTTCGCCGCGCACGACCGGTCCCGTCAAAGTCGCTCCGCCTCCCCCTCCCTCGACCGCGTTCGCGACGGTTCCGGCGGCCAGGGGGCCGAGGACGAGCTCGGGATGCTCCACACCGATCGATTCCAGGATCGATTCTCCCGTCGCCATCAGCGCGGCCACCCCGTTCGAGGTGATCACCGCCGCCGCGTGCCACCGAGAACGGTCCGACTCGGCGACCGGGACCGGGACCCCGTTCAGGTGCTCTGCGACGAGCCGCGCGGCCCACTCCTCGAGGCTCTCCGAGCACGTCAGTCCCCATGCGGAGCCGGGCAACCGGCGCACCGCGGTGTCGACGTCGGGACACGCCTGCATCGGGTGGAGCGCGCAGACCCCGCAGCCCTTGTCTGCCACCGCCCGCAGCGGCTCGAGACCGAGGCTGCCGGCGAAGTGCACGACGACGGTGGGCGCGGCGACGTTGGAGGCCAACGAGTCCGCGACCGACTCGATCACCTGATCGGGCACACCGATCAGAACCACGTCCGCGTCCGGCCACGACTCGGGAGTGATCAGCTGTGAGTCGAGGCGGTCGGCCGCGCGGCGGGCCGAGGTCTCGGAACGGGATGAGACGCCGACGATCGAATGGCCACGGGCGTGCAGCAGGACGGCTACGGCCGTTCCGACCCTACCGGCGCCCACGAGGGCGATCCGCAGGTGCTCGAGGTCGTCGTCCATGCGCTCCAGTCCACGCCGGGTACCGGTCGTGGCCCGAATCATATCCGGGCCCTCGAGTGTTCTTTGTGTGCACTGGGGTCGCGCACGGACGCGCCGCTCGAGCGATCGAGCTCGACGCGCCGCGGGAACGCCCGAGCAAATAATTAGCGGGGCCGTAGGCGATACGGAGTTATGCGTGGCGACCGCTACGACGATTCGAGCGGCTCTACCTCTCCCTCGGCCTGTTCGACCCAGTCCTCGTACCGCTTGCCCCACGGATCGGTGACGTCGGGATCGACCTCGAGAAGGGGCACCAGCGCGAAGCGGCGCTCGGTCAGGCGTGGGTGGGGCACCTCGAGGTCGGGCTCGTTGATCTTCTCGTCACCGAATATCAGCAGATCGAGGTCCACCACGCGCGGCCCCCAGCGGATCGGGCTGGGCTCGCGGCCTATGCGCTGCTCGATGTCCTTGCAGAGCTGAAGCAGGGAGCGCGCGTCGAACTCGCTGTCCAGTTTGACGACGAGGTTGACGAAGGAGCGCTGGGGCGGACCGCCGAGCGGCGACGTCTCGTACAGCTTCGAGACCTTCTCCACCGTGATCCCGGAGGAGGTCTCGAGCTCCCTCACCGCGCGCAAGCAGAAGTCGACGCGATCCCCGACGTTGGAACCGATCCCTACATACGCGACCGTCATCAGCGCCTCCTCCCCGTCCGGAGGTGTCCCCCTAAGCTACCGGTCATCCGGGCCGATCCCGCGGCTTTTCTGACGACCGGCCGATCCGGACCGAGACGGATTCAACGTCCTCCTCGACCGGTGGCGGCTCCTTTCCTAGTTCGACGACCACCCCGGTCACCCCTTCGAGCTCGAGGAGTGCAGCGGCTACACGTTCGGCCAGGTGCTCCAGGAGTCTCGTCTCGCTGTCCCGAACGAGATCGGCAACCAGGCTGATGGCGCGGTGGTAGTCGACGGTGTCGTCCAACTCGTCCGTTCGGCCGGCGCGCGCCATATCGATCTCGATCTCGATGTTCAGCACGACCACCTGAGGTTCGGCGCGCTCTCGATCGCCGACGCCCAGTTTGGTCGGTACCTTGAGCCGAGTGATCGCGATGCGATCGCTCACGGTCCCGCGTCGCGGATCGCCTCGGCCATCCGAACGGCGCGCATCGTCGGCTCGACGTCGTGAACTCGCACGATGCGAGCACCGGCAGCGATGGCCCAGAGCACGGTCGCGATGGTCCCTTCCACTCGCTTCTCCACCGGAAGATCGAGTATCTCTCCGATGAATGACTTGCGCGACGTTCCTACGAGCACCGGATAGCCAAGAGCCACTATCTCCTCGAGGCGGTTCAGAACTGTGAGGTTCTGCCCCGGATCCTTGGCGAAACCAAAGCCCGGGTCTACGACGATCGCGTCGTGCTCCACTCCGGCATCCTCGAGGTCCCGGGCCCGCCGCGCGAGGAACGTCCCCACGTGGGACACGATGTCGTCGTAGTCGGTGAGCGATCTCATCGTCTTTGGTGTGCCGCGCGAGTGCATGATCACGATCGCCGCTCCCGTCTCCGCGGCGACGTCGATGCCTGCATCCACTCCCTCGCCGGCGGTGTCGTTGACGATCACCGCACCTGCGTCGACGGCCCGCAGAGCGACCGCGGGCTTGCGAGTGTCGATCGAGATGGGGGCGTCCACCCGGCCGACGAGTCCCTCGATCACCGGCAGCACCCGCCGGAGCT
>JBOGWZ010000058.1:0-7383 GCA_050694075.1 Actinomycetota bacterium
GTAGAAGGCCCTTTTCGTCCGAGGGATAGTCCGTTCGTACTAGTCCCCCCGCCGCGACGAGGGACCGGCATCGCTCGGAGCGAACCCTGGGCTTAAAGGTTTCGGGTGAGCGAGAGCGATGCCGTCGTTTAGCCGCGACGAGGGACCGGCGTCGCTCGGAGCGAACCCTGGGCTTAAAGGTTTCGGGTGAGCGAGAGCGATGCCGTCACGAGGAGACTCCGTGGCAGTTTTGTGACCACCGAGGAAAGGGAGCCCCATGGATCAGGACAGCGCCGTCGCTACCATCGAGCAGGCGATCGATCACCTCATGCGGGCCGGCGATCTCGTCGGCCGGCTCCCGCGCGACTATCTGGAGCGAGAGGCGCTTCGTCCGATCGCCCAGGCCGCGGCGACGCTGCGGACCCGCGCCTACGAGCTCAAGAGCATGGAGGGTGGCGGTGGGGAGCGCTGGCCCCCCGCACCCGAGGTCTCGGGCTGAGCACTACGCGGCGGCCACGATCTCCTCGATCGCAGAGAACAGGTCGGTCAGTCGATCCTTGGGTACGAACGCATCGGCCCACCGAGGCTGCGTCTCGAGGCTTGCCGAGAACGCGACGATGCGGGCCCCGGGCGCGACGAGGCGCAGGATCTGAGCGGCATCCTCCCCGTTCATCACGGGCATCAGACCGTCGAGGACCACGACGTCGGGTTGCAGCAGACGGGCGACCTCGATCCCGCGCTCGCCGTTCTCGGCCTCTCCGACCACGTCCACGCCCTCGGCCTCGAGCAGCAGTCGCAGCGCCATCCTCATGTCGTCGAGGTCGTCGACGATCAGCACCCTCGGGGCCGATGCGGCGGTTCTCATCTTCGCTCCCGTCCTCGATCCGCTTGTTGGCAAAGTCAATCGTTGTTAAATAGAGTGGTCAACGCCCCGATTGGGTCATTTTTCCGCCCCCGCCGTACTAGTCCCCGGCGGGAAAACCAACAGAAAAGCCGCGAATGGGCGCGCTTCGACGCGGAGCCCGTCCGGGGAGGGGCCGATCCTCAGCAGGTGAGGTGCAGCGCCGCGGCCGTCTCGGCCGGGTCCAGCTCGAGATACCGGCGCACGGCGTCGCCGGTGTCGAGGACCTCGACCGTGATCCCCTTCTCCCCGAGGCGACGGAGAACCTCGGGATCCGGTCGCATCCGGCCCTGCGCGCCGCGACCGACGATCAGGTTCCGGGGGAGCTCGTCGATCACCTCGTCCAGATCCTCGAGCACCAGTGAGTGGCCGTCCCGTCGCCACCAGTTCGGCACGACCCGATCGGGGAGAACGATCACGTCCTTCGTGTGCTCCTCCCCGTCGATCGTGATGTGTCCGAAGCCGTAGTCCTCGATCGTTGCCATCGCCCGCCGTTTTGTCTGCACATCCCGGCACTTTTTCGCCCCTCGAAACTACCGGAATGTGAAGACAAAAGGGCGTCGCCCGTAGACTCGCGGCTCCATGGCCACGCCTCGCTTCTCCGGCGTCGACGATGTCATCTCCGGCCTCGGGCGTGCCGGTTATCTGGCCGACGACGGAATCGCCACCGTCGTGCATCTCGCCGACCGGCTAGACAAGCCGCTCCTGGTCGAGGGCCCGGCGGGGGTCGGCAAGACGGAGCTGGCGAAGGCGGTGGCTTCGGCCCTCGGCTTCGAGCTCGTGCGGCTTCAGTGTTACGAGGGAGTAGACGAGACGAAGACGCTGTACGAGTGGAACTACAAGAAGCAACTTCTACGCATCCAGGCTGCGCAGGGGGCGAGCTGGGACGAGATCGAAGAGGACATCTTCAGCGAGCCGTTCCTTCTCGAACGCCCCGTGCTCAAAGCCATCCGGTCGCCGGAACCGGCCGTCCTTCTCATCGACGAGGTCGACAAGCTCGATTTCGAAGCGGAGGCTTTGCTGCTGGAGGTCCTGTCGGACTGGCAGATAACGATCCCGGAGATGGGCACCGTCGCCGCGGCCCGGCTCCCCTTCGTCGTGCTGACGTCGAACAACGAGCGGGAGCTGTCGGAGGCACTCAAGCGTCGCTGCCTGTATCTCTTCCTGGACTACCCGGCGCCCGAGCGCGAGAAGCAGATCGTCCTCACCAAGGTGCCCGAGATCCACGAGACGCTAGCCGAGCAGGTCGTGCGCGTGGTGCGGAGCATCAGGGAACTCGAGCTCAAGAAGGCCCCCTCGATCGCAGAGACGCTCGACTGGGCGCGCACGCTGCTCCATCTCAGCATCACCACACTCGACCGTGAGGCCCTTGCGAGAACCCTTCCCGTCCTGCTGAAGTACCGAAGCGACATCGAGAGGGCGGGCGCCCACCTCAAGCTCTTCGATGCTTGACCGGCTGCTCGAGTTCCAGCGCGCACTGCGCGCGGGCGGCATTCCGGTCTCTGTGAGCGAGGGGATCGACTCCCTGCGTTCGCTGGAGCACATCTCGGTCGCGGTCCCCCGCGCCATGCGCGCAGCTCTCGCAGCCACGCTGGTCAAGAGCGGAGAGCACCGCCAGACGTACGACGTGCTCTTCGATCTCTACTTCGGGACGGGCAGAGGCGCAGAGGCGTTCGATGACGGAGAAGACGACGAGGAACTGTCGGCCGCAGTGGAGGACGCGGTGGCCGCGGGCGACGGAGAGGGCATGAGAGGGCTCGCCCGCCGGGCGGTAGCCCGCTACGGACGGGTCGACCCGTCTCGCGATTGGTACTCGAGCTACGAGGTCGCGCGCGCTCTCGATCTCGATCGACTCCTACTTTCGCTCTTGAGGAGGGCCGACGAGCTCCCCGAGCCGGAGCGCTCCCTCCGACGCTCAGAGATCCGGACATCGATGCGCACCTTCCGCTCGGCCGTCCTCTCCGAGACTCGGCGCCGCGTGGCCGAGCACCGGGGGCCGGAGGCCGTGGCCTCCTACGCCGTCGAGCTCCCGCTCACGGACCAGAGTTTCCTCAGCATGTCGGCCGACCTCGAAGACCTGCGGCGGGCGATCCGTCCCCTGGCGCGGAAGCTTGCGGCCCGGATCGCCCTCAAGCGCCGGCGCGCGCGCAGGGGACATCTCGACATGAGAAGAACGGTGAGGCATTCGCTGTCCACCGGCGGCGTCCCGTTCGAACCGGCCTTCCGTCACCGCGTTCCGCACCGCCCCGAGTTGTTCGTCCTGTGCGACGTGTCCGGTTCCGTCGCGCGCTTCGCGCGCTTCTCGCTGATGCTGACCCATGCGCTCCGCAGTCAGTTCCAGAGGGTGCGGTCATTCGCGTTCGTCGATGAGATCGACGAGGTGACCTCCTACTTCGAGCACGAAGACTTCAGCTCCGCAGTGGAGGCGATGAATCGCAGGGCGCAGGTCGTGGGGCCCGAAGGTCATTCCGACTACGGGAGCTGCTTCGGTGCATTTCTGGAGCGGTTCGGTGCGGACGTGCGACCGAAGACGACGCTCCTGATCCTCGGTGACGCGCGCAACAACTACCGCGTCCCCAACGAAGATGGGCTGAGGGAGCTCGCGAGTCGCGCCCGCCACTCGTTCTGGCTGAACCCCGAGCCGCGCGGGGACTGGGACACCGGCGACTCGGTGGCCTCGACCTATGCAGGGTGCGTCGACGAGATGGCCGAGGTGCGCACCCTGCGTCAGCTCGAGAACTTCATCGATCGTCTTCTGGCACCAGTTCCGCGCTGACTTCGCTTTTGTTCGTGATCTGTTTCGCTATGCGGAACGCATCACGGTGGCGGCGGCTATCGTTTGGCTATTCTGGCCGTCGGAGAGAGGAGCATCCCATGGTGAAGGTCGTGAAGATCGCTGCGAAACCCGAAACAGCGGAGGAGGTCGCCTCGTTCCTGACGGGTGCCCTCTCACTCGCCAACGAAGAGAGTGGGACACCGGTGTGGATGGCGCTGCGAACCGACGAATCGACTTTCTGGATCGTGGATGCCTTTCCCAGTGATGCGGAACGCCAAGTTCACCTCTCCGGCCCCATCGCAGCTGCGCTGATGGAGAACGCCGACCGGCTGCTCAGCGAAGCTCCTCAGATCCTCCAGGCCGACGTGCTCGCGATCAAGTAGAACTGGACGCGCTTGTCGCGTTTTGTTCGTGATCCGTGCCGCAATGCGGAACGCATCGCGACCAAAAGCCCAGTTCGTCAACCAGGCCCACGGTCCCTCGAGTCTCGTATGGACAATGGGCAATCCGTGCCTCTGCAGGACACGCACGAGACGGGGTGGAAAGCTCAGCCACCCGCTGGTGACTTGGTGCTCGGGGTAGCGGGAGCCGATCCTGTAGCTCTCCCTGGCAGGGGTAAAGGTCACCGGTCCCGCGCTCGCGTACGGATAGAGAAACTGTTCAACCTGGAACGCCCCTATGTCCGCATCCATGTATGTCCGGAACTCAAAGACGATCTCGAAGCGAGCCCCGAGAGTGCCGGCCGGAGGCGAAGGCGATCTCGGATCCCGACTCATCAGCGCCCGGTAGGCGACGGCTCGCCGATTCTGAGCGCGGGATGCCAAACTCCCGCTGGCTCAGTACGAGCGCGTCGCAGAGACCGCCGCCGCGGATCGTCACGCGGTGGAACGCCACGGCCTTCCCCGCGGCCGGTCCCGCTCCGGCCAGTGACACAGCCAGAGCAACGGCAGCAGAAGCGAGAGCGCGATTCGACATCACCTTCCGTACACCGAGTAGTGCGTGGAGGTTCCCTCAGCCGCCTCACGTCAGCGGAGCAAACGAGACATTCGGCGGTCGGCGAGGATCTTCCCGCCGGTCTGGCACGCCGGGCAGTACGTGATCTCGTAGTCCTCGTAGGAGATGCGCCGGAGCTCATTCGAACAGACGGGACACGGTGTCCCCGCGCGCCCGTGCACCGTGAAGTGCTCGTTGAGCTTGGGCGGGAGTCCGCCCGAGCGCCTTCGTTCCTTCTCCGTCGCCTCCTGGAGCACCGCGCGCACGGCTTCCACGAGAGCGCTCCGATCCTTCCGCTCGAGCTTCGCAAGGCTCTCGTAGGGCGAGAGCCGCGCCCGGTGCAGGGCGTCGTCCGCGTAGCCTCGTCCGATCCCCGCCACGGTTCGCTGATCGCGCAGGATCGTGTGAACGCGGCGCGAGTCAGACGACGTCATGATCAGAGTTTCAAACTCGTCCGAGAACGGCTCGGGGCCGAGACGCGCCAGCGGCCCCTCGTCGCCGGGCGGGAGCACCCACCACCCCGCCTTGCGCTGCGTGCCGTACTCCTTGACGAGCACCGACGGCCTCTCCTCGAACGAGAACCTCACGACGGCGCCCCGGGGACGTGTCGCCTTCGGGGGATCCTCGACCTCGACGCGGCCCCCCTGGGACAGGTGCACCAGCAGGCGGGGCCCGGAGAGCGCGAGCACCAGGTACTTGCCCCGGCGTCCCACCTCGGTGAGCTCACGTCCGACGAGCGAGGACGGCGGCGGGTCGAAGGTCTTGGCCGCGGAGAACTGGATCGGAGTCACCTTCCCGAGGCGGGCTCCGGTCAACAGCTCGTTCAGGCGCTCCGCCAGGGCCTGGACCTGGGGTAGCTCGGGCACGACGCCAACCGTACGGCCCAGTCATGCGCCGTTTTTCCCTTGGGTCCTTGCGCCCGGCTCGAAAATGGAAAAAGATTCCTGTAGGGGCAGGGAGACCCGAGGGGAGATGAAGTGGACGCATCCACGGAGAGACAGCTTGCCGCCATTCGCCTTGAGCTGGGCGCCGTGCGCGAGACGATAAGCTCGTTGCGCTTTCAGAACGAGCTACTGCGCAGGGACAACGCGCGCTTGCGTCTGGCGCTCGAGGTGATCCACGGCGAGTCCGCGCCCATCCACCTGGACGACCAGACCGTAACGACGACCGCTTAGGGCTTTTCCGGCGACTCGTACCAGTCGCATCCGGGCGGCCGTCTGAGGATGGGGTCGCTCCGGCTGTAGGTCGCGCACGGGACGAGAGGCCCCTGCTTGTAGGGGTTTACCGGGACGAACATCGAGCCTCCCGACTCGCAGTCCGGAAGGCCTCCTGGATACAGCGTGTTGCTCGTCACCTCGCCCGATCCGGACTCGTTCTTCGCCCAGCAGTTCCCCTCACCCTGGTCATCCCACCAGAAGTCGAGCCCGTTCGGCAGCTTGGTGCCGTCCGGGGCCACTCCCATCCGGTTCTCGACGAAGAAGTTGAAGTTCGACGTGTCGAACTGCTGGGACGGGTCTATCTCCTGACGGATCAAGCCCGGAACGCCGAAAGTCATGAACCCATTGCGCCAGTTGTCGTAGACGAGGTTCTCGTGCATGTAGTTGTGGTTGCCCCCCGGGATGATCACGCCCGTCCCAACGGGAACCAGGAACGCCGGGCACACGGTTCCGTTCTCGTATCCGGCCTTGGCGGGCTTCTTGTCGCATGCGCCCGAGTAAAGGAACTTCTCGTAGAAGTTGGTGTTGTTGGAGTAGATCAGGTTGTCTTCGAACCAGGCGTGGTCCTGTGGAAGCCCAGGGTGGTTGGGAAAGACGCTGTCCAGGTCCATCCCCGTTGCGTTCTTGAAGAACCGGTTGTCGTGCACGTAGAGGGAATTGCCGGCCGTCCCCGACAGTCCCAGCATGTTGTGATGCGCGCTGCAGCCGGTGATCTCCACGGCCCATCTCTTTAGCGGTCCGGTCTCCGTGCTCTCCGCGTTCAGGTCGGAGGCCGATCCGGGATAGACGCCCCCATCGCCGTTGTGGTGCGCCTCGCAGTTCTTGTAGAGACCGTGGTCCACCGCGAAAGTCAGGAAGCCGTACTCGTCGTTGTAGCGACCCACGAGATCGTCGATCACGAACCCATCGGTCTCGAGGATGTAGATCGCGTTGCCGTGGAACAGCTCGATCGAGAAGTTCTTCAGGTACAAGCCGTCGGCGCGGTCGCCGCGGATGCCGTGGATCTTGGCCCAGTCGCCCTCCTTGTTGAATCCCCCGGTGAAGAGCACGTCCTCGGGATCGTCGCCCGTGCCCTCGATCTGGAGGTTGCACACCGCGGCATCGCACTTGCGTTTGTCGTCGCCAGGCTTGGAGTCCCCGAAGATCCCCACCAGGTTCTGGGCGTGGGGGCAGTTCAGCTGTTCCTCGTAGGTCAGCGTTCCCTCGCCGAGAGCCTCGGCGCACTTCGGCTCCCCCCGATAGGGCTCCTCGCGATAGGTGCCCGGCAGCACGTAGATCGTCGTCCCTTGATGCGTGACCGCGTTCACCGCGTCCTGGAGGTGCCTGAAGGCGCAGCTCGCCAGAAGCTCCTGGTTGACCTGCCGAAGATCGCGATCGCCGATGGAGCGGATGAGCCGACCGGAATTGCGCTTGCACACCACGAGGTTGGGCTCGGAGATCATCGGGCGGTAAACCGGCACCGACCCCGAGCCGTCGGGGAACTCCGCTTCGCGCTCCTCGTGCGCGGCGGCCACGCC
>JBOGWZ010000059.1:0-7273 GCA_050694075.1 Actinomycetota bacterium
CCCGAGACCAGCGCGCTTTGGCTGGCGGTCCCGTTCCGCGCCTATGTGGTCATGTTCCGACCCGTAGTGCGCGCGCTGAACGGGGTTGCCAACTCGGGGTGCAGGGCACTGGGCATCGAACCGAGAGATGAGGTGCTGACCCCACAATCCGTCGAGGAGATACGGCGCACAATCGAGGAGTCGGCGCGCGAGGGCGTGGTGGGAGGTTTCGACCGGCGCCTCTTGTCCGGAGCGACGCGCTTGGGTGAGCTCGACGCCGCCGCCGCCATGGTCCCGCGCACGGAGATGGTCGCGGCGCCGATCTCGGCAAGCCCCGAAGACCTTGAGCGGACGGTGCTCGAGAGCGGGCTCTCGCGCATCCCGATCTACGGGCGGGATCTCGACAACGTGCTCGGCTTCTTCCACGCAAAGGATCTCCTGAAGATCGAATCAAAGGACCGCCGGCGTCCGGTCGCACGTACTCTGATCAGGCCCATGCTCGTGGCCCCCGAGTCGCGCAAGCTTTATCCCCTGCTGATCGACATGCGCCGCGAACGAAAACACGTTGCTCTCGTCGTCGACGAGCACGGCGGTACGGCAGGTGTCGTGACGATCGAGGACCTCGTCGAGGAGCTCGTCGGAGAGATCCGCGACGAGTACGACGTACGCGAGCTCGACATCGAGCGACTGGGCGATGATCGCTTCCTCGTTCCGGGATCACTCCGCATCGACGAGGTGGCCGAGCGGATCGGGGTCGAGCTTCCGGAGGGGCCCTACGAGACCGTCGCCGGGTTCCTACTGGACCGGCTAGGCCGGATACCGAGACGGCGCGACTCCGTTGTGCACGAGGGGTGGAGGCTCCGTGTGCGAAGCATGCGCCGCCGCCGCGTCCTTCAGGTGCTCATCGAGCGAGCGTGATCGCGATCACCTGAGGCGCGGCCCCCCGGTGCTCCCTACGTACCACGTCTGGGGGGCCGAGTCCTTGTACTTCACCGAATAGGTGATGTGCATGCGTCCGTCGGGTCCCTCGTCGACCTGCAGGAAGTCCCATAGCTCCCGCTGGAGGGGGCCCTGCATCACGGGCGTCTTCGTGGGGACGCGCGCTTCGAACACCGTGGGGCTCCTGCCCGTTGCGTTGAGCACGACCGCGGCGTGCAGGTACCACGGCGCCTTCTCCGGCACGTTGTTCTGATATCCGTTGGGGACCTCCTTGGCGTAGGGCGTCTGGTACCAGACGACGGCGAGACGCCCGTCGGCTCCGGCGTCGATCCAGGGGAACGTTGCACAGCCCCCTCCGTCATTGACCTTGACCGGCTCACCCCACGACTTCCCTTTGTCGGTCGAGCCGGCGAAGTAGACGTCGCATCCCTTCTCGTCAAAGGTCGACCAGCTCACGTACCCATTGCCGGCCGCGTCCACCGTCGTGATCCCGGTGAAGACCGGGCTGAAGCCGCCTTTGCCCTGCGGGGCGGTGACAACCGCCTCGGTGAACGTCGCCCCCATGTCTGTAGAGACGGCCGAGCCGATCACGTCCTTGCCGTCATCGCCGACAACGCCGGCGACCCACACCGTGCCACTCTTCTCGTGCGCCGCGACGTGGCCGGGGAAGTACGGCTGTCCTAACGCGCTCCCCTTCCAAGTCAGGGGGCCGTTCGTTTGCCACGTGAGACCCGCGTCCTCGGAGCGGTAGATCTGCGTGTGGCTGACGTGGTTGATGTAGAGATAGAGGGCCGGTTTGCTCCACGCGATCCACGGACGATCGTCGAAGCCGGGGATCACACCGGCTGCAGGCATCGTGAAGTCCCACGAACCGCCATGCTCGCTCCAACGAGTGAACATCAGGCCGGGGATGAACGTGTCCACGAAGTAGATGCGACCCTCGTCGTCCACCGCGAGATCGCCCTCGGCGCCGATGGTGTATTCGCGGACATGGCCGGAGGTCTCTAGCTCCTCGAACGTCTTGCCCCCGTTGGTCGAATACCACACGGGCGTGGCCGCGACCACGCAGCAGGTCCCCGCGATGTAGATGACGCCCTTGTCGTCCACCTTGATCACCGGCTCGCCCGACCACTCGTGGTCGGATGGCATCTGCCCCCTCGTGATCGAGTAGACCGCGCCGACCGCAGTGCGAAGCGGAGCGAACGAGGTTAGGGCGACCGGCTTGGTGAATCGGAGGCGCCCCCGATCCGACCCTCCTGTCGGCTTGGCCAGGGCGCCATAGACGGACGAACCGATCAGGACAACCGTTACGGTGGCGACCATCAGGGCTCGCCGGACATGGCGCATGGATCCTCCCCACTTCTCGTCCTCCTTGAGGGTTCGTCCGAGATGTCGCTTCTCCTCCCGGGGGCGGGCGGGGAAAAGTCTGGCCGGGGTAGCCTCCGCGGGCATGGAGCCCGTCGTCCGCCGACATCTCCTCAGGAGCCTCGGATCCGCCATCGTGGCCGTGGCGGGCATGGTGGTGGCGTCCTCACTGGGAGACGTCAAGGGGGATGCCACGGAGGTCACGTTCGCGATCGCGGGCGCGGTCGTGCTGTTGGTGGCCGGCATCGTCGCGGTTCGTGCCGCGGCAAGGGCCGTGCGCGCCGCGGCCACCCCCCGCCTCGCCGAGACTCACGTCGTTCTGCTCGGCTTCGCCGTTTCCGTGCTCGGCTATCTGATGATCGTGCTGCAGGCGTTGCGGATCCTCGTAGACGACATCGGTGGTCTCTTGCTCGGAGGCGCGCTCACCGGCGTGATCGTCGGCGTCGCCGCGCAGCAGACCTTCGCCAACTTCTTTGCGGGGATCGTGCTCGCGATCGTGCGCCCCTTCCGAGTGGGCGACTACGTCGTGTTGCGCTCGGGCCCCCTCGGCGGTGAGTACGAGGGCCGCGTCACCGATATGGACCTCTTCTACATCGGGCTCATGACGGAACGGGGGCCGGTGCAGCTACCCAACGCCGGCGTGCTCCAGGCCGCGATCGGCCCGGGAGCACGCGCTCAGAAGGAAGAGGACCGCGCAGAAGAGGAGTCCGCCTGATCGACGAATGGGCGGCGGACGTAGAGGGGTTCGTTTTCGACCGCCTACCGGCTGCGGAGGCCGCGGTGCTCGAGGTCGGCTGCGGCGAGGGGCACCTCGCTCGAGCGCTGGCGGCGCGCGGATACCGGGTGACCGCCATAGATCCCGAGGCTCCGGAGGAGGACATCTTTCGGCGAGTCACGCTCGAGGAGTTTCACCCCGCCCTTCGCTTCGCGGCCGTGGTCGCGGTCCTTTCTCTCCATCACATCGAAAGTGTGGCGGGCGCGGTCGAGAAGATGACGGGCCTCCTGGAGGATCGGGGGCTGCTGATCGCGGTCGAGTTCGCGTGGGAGAAAATCGACGACGCGACGGCGAGATGGTGCCTGCAACATCTTTCCGACGGCGACGCCGACGACGGCTGGCTGCACCGCCGCTTCTCCGAGTGGCGGGCGCGGGCTCCAGCCCTCTCGCCGCAGGAATACTTCCGCACCTGGGCGGAGGAGGAGCGTCTGCACACGTCCAACGCCATGCTCGAGGAGCTGAGGGCCAACCTCACGGAGCGCCACTTCGAATGGTCGCCCTATCTCTATCCCGACCTGGACGGGATCTCCCGAGAGGACGAGATCAGGGCCATCGAGTCGGGAGAGATCCGGTCCGTCGGATTCCGCTTCGTCGGCGAGCGCGCCTGAGGCGTCACGCTTGGCCCCCTTGCCTCCCGCGGCCTCCTGGTGTTTGTTTGACGGGACGGGTTGGTCGAGGAAGGAGGGCCGGATGGCACAGCACCCCAACGTGGTGAAGATGCGTCGAGGCTACGAGGCGTTCTCGAATGGGGACATGGAGACGCTACGCAAGGAGATCTTCGCGCCCGATGTCGTGTTTCACGTGACAGACTCGGGTCCGCTCAACGGTGACTACAAGGGAACCGACGAGGTTCTCGGATACTTCGCAAAGCTCGTGGAGGAAACCGGCGGAAGCCTCGCCGTCGAGGTCCACGACATCCTGGCGAACGACGAGCACGGGGTTGCCCTCGTTCAGGTCACTGCGCAGCGCGCGGAAAGGCGCATCGATCAGAAACAGGTCCACGTGTTCCACATCACCGACGGTGCGATCACCGAGAACTGGGGCTTTCCCGAGGACACCGCGGAGTCCAACGACTTCTTCTCGTAGGTAGCCTAGAGGCCTCCGAAGCGTCGTTCCCGCGCCGCGTAGTCCTTCAGTGCCTCGAACAGGGCGTGGCGGTCGAAGTCCGGCCACAGCGTGTCCGTGAAGTAGAGCTCGGCGTAGGCCGACTGCCACAATAGAAAGTTCGAGAGCCGCATCTCGCCACTGGTTCGGATCAGCAGATCCACATCGGGCACGTCCGCTACGTACAGATTCTGCGCGATGGAACCGCCCGCGGCCGCGTCTTCGAGCTCGGCCCTCCCTCCGTAGTTGAAGCACACGAGCAGGTCCAAACGATCGTTCGCGGCGGTCAGCTCCTCCGCGGCGTCGAACTCCGTCAGCACGTCATCGGGCACACCCGCGCGCCGGCCCACCCTGCGGATCCGTACACCGCGCTCATTGAGCTCGTCGCGTCTCTGCCTGAGCAGAGTGCGATTGAAGTTCAGTAGGAACTCGACCTCGTCCTCTGGACGTGACCAGTTCTCGGTGGAGAACGCGTACACGCTCAGGTAGCGGACGCCGGCCTCGAGCGCGCCCTCGACGACGTCGAACAGGGCGCGCTCCCCCGCCTCGTGGCCCTTGGTGCGCGGAAGGTTCCGGCGCTCGGCCCACCGGCCGTTGCCGTCCATGATGATCGCCACGTGGCGCGCCACGCGATCCACTAGATGGCGAGCAACTCGAGGCTGCGTAGGGGGCGCTCGAGGTGGTATTCCGCGTAGCGGCGGAGCGCGCGCGTGACCTCGATGAGATCATCGCCTCCGAGCGGGCGTCCGAAGTCCGAGGCAAGCAGGTTCGCCAGCAGCGCGATGCGTTGCGGTGACAATCTCATGGCCCCATCGTCATCACCCCAGCACGCCTCGCATACGACTCCTCCGAAGGCGGGCGAAAACCCCACCAGGGCGGCGCCGTCGCCGCAACCGGCGCACAGCGACAGCTGAGGGTGATAGCCGGACAGCGATAGCAGCTTGACCGCGAATGCCGGTACAACCGACGGCCCGGCCCCCGATGCAAGCGCGCGCAACCCGCCGAGAAGGAGCGAGTAGACGGGAATCAGACGCTCCCGGTCCGGGGTGATCTTGTCCACCAGCTCGGCGAGCGCGGCCGCGCACACGAGCCTCGAGTAGTCGTCCTTGGCCTCTTGGAAGGACTCGAGGATGTCGGCCGAGGTGATCGTGTCGAGATCCCCACGGCCCCGATACAGCATCAGGTCCACGCGGGTCAGCGGTTCGAGGCGCGCCCCGAAGCGGCTCTTGGTCTTGCGGATCCCCTTCGCCACGGCCCGTACCTTGCCCGTCGAGCGCGCGAAGACCGTGACGATGCGATCCGCCTCACCCAGCTTGATCGTGTTCAGGACGACGCCCTCGTCCTTGTAGAGCCCAGGCATGAGCTCAGCCTAGTGGGAGATAGGCCGAACCTCCCGTAACTGGGGCGGCTAGGCGATGCCGATCCGGAGGTTGCGAGGCTTGGAGGTGCCGTCCTCATCCACGAGGTCGAACGTCACCCGCTGGCCGGGGCGCAGGAAGCGGAACATCGAGGTGTCCATCGAGACCGCGTCGATCGGGTACTCGGTGGCGCCGTCGTCGGCTATGAGCGTCCCCGTCCGCGTGATCGAGTCGTAGCTCTTGACCGTGGCCTGCGGCATCGCCTGAATCTATCCCAGGGCTCCCAGGCCCAGGCGGTCCAGCGCGTGAGCTCGCCGCTGCCAATCCTTCTCCACCTTCACCGTGAGATCGAGGAACACGCGCTGCCCGAACAGCGTCTCGATCTCTTGCCGCGCTTCGGTTCCCACGTCTTTGATCGCCTCACCGCCCTTGCCGATGACGATCCCCTTCTGTGAGTCGCGCTCGACGAAGATCCTGGCGGTGATCTCGAGCAAACCGTCGTCGCGCTCCTCGAAGTCTTCGGTGACCACGGCGATCGAGTGGGGAACCTCCTCTCGGGTTCGCCGCAAGAGTTTCTCTCGAATGAGCTCTGCGACGAACAGAGGTGGAGGTTGGTCCGTCCGAACACCCGGCGGGTAGAACATCGGGCCCTCGGCGATGCGCGCCAGAATGAGCTCCCTCAGCACGTCCAATCCCTCGCCTGTCACCGCCGAGGCCGGCACGAACTCCTCGAAGCGGCCCAGCCTGGATGCCTCGTCGAGCGCAAGGAGCACGCGGTCCCGTCGCAGCAGATCCACCTTGTTGATCACGCACAGAATGGGGCCGCGCGTGCGTGCGAGATCGGCGGCGACCCTCCCGTCCCCGCGACCAACCCCCGAATGAGCGTCCACGACGAACAGCGCGAGGTCGACATCCGACCATGCCCGACGCACGACCTCGTTCAGGCGCTCGCCCAGCAACGTGCGCGGCTTGTGGTAGCCGGGGGTGTCGATGAAGACGACCTGAGCGCCCTCCAGGTTGAGGACGCCGCGGATCGCGTTCCTCGTCGTCTGAGGCTTGTCCGAGGTGATCGCGACCTTGCCGCCGACGAGGGCGTTCACAAGCGTCGATTTCCCGACGTTCGGCCTGCCCACCACCGCGACGAAGCCGGATCGGAATCCGCTCGAGGGTTCGCCCGTCACTGCGCGGCTTCGTCCTGCGCCGCGATCTTCCTGATGACGACCTTCTTGATCCGCCGGCCGACCACGCGCTCCGTCAAGAACTCCAGGGAGTCGAAGGTAACGCGCTCACCCGGCATCGGAACACGTCCCGTGAGCCCGAACACGAGCCCCCCGACCGTGTCCCACTCCTCGTGCGGCAGCTCGACACCGAAGAGCTCGTTGACCTCGTCGATAGACATCTTGGCATCCACGCGGATCGTGTCGTCGTCGATCGGTTCGACAAGCGGCTCTTCCCTGTCGTACTCGTCCACGATCTCGCCGACGATCTCCTCGATCAGGTCCTCGATCGTGGCGAGCCCGGCTGTACCCCCATACTCGTCCACCACGATGGCCATGTGGACTCGCTTCTGCTGCATCTCCCGCAGCAGCTCTGAAACCTTCTTCTGTTCCGGTACGAACAACGGGGCCCGACCGAGCGTGCTGACCTTCACCGCGCCCTCGGACTCGTGTATGCGCTTGAGAGCGTCCTTCGCGTAGAGGACCCCCACGATGTTGTCGGTGTGGCCCTCGTAGATCGGGATGCGCGAGTATCC
>JBOGWZ010000060.1:0-7236 GCA_050694075.1 Actinomycetota bacterium
AGGACTTCTTCGAGTCCGCCGGCATTCCCGGCTTCTCGCTCCGCTCCTATCCGGGGTCGCTGAACCTCATGGAGGGGGACACGATCCGCTTCTTTGGGTTCGGATCGCCGCTTCTTCTGCCGGAGGGCCAGTCCGTACAGGAGTTCGTCGAGGACGAGTTCACGTTCACCAACGATGAGTGGTTCCTGCTGCAGGAGGACCCGGACGACGGCGCCGACGCGACGAAGTTCAACACCCTCTTCTTCGGCGGCACGTGCGGCGACAGCCTCGCGAACGCCTGTGAGTGGGGTGCCGACTCGGAGCCCGTTCTTCCGATCTCGAACGAGAATGGCGAGACCTGGGTCACTATGACGGCCGACGCAGGCAGCGTCCTCTTCGGGGCGGTGGGTCCGTCCTCGGCCATCCGGGTCGGCGTTGTTTCCAACCCGGCCGACGCCTCGACGGCCGCCGAGCTCGCCGGCCGCGCGGCTGCCCTGAAGGCCCAGGACTTCAACACCGCCGCTGGTCTGCACAACAAGTACCGCGACCGACAGACGTCGCACCGCGACGACCAGGGTCGCAGGGTGTGGGACGCGTGGGCCGGGCTCTCGCGCGGGCCGGTCGAGCTGATAGCCATGTACCCGCAAAAGCTCAACATCAAGGAGGGCCAGCGGGTGCAGTGGCACTTCGATCTCGAGAACGAGGTTCATAACGCGAACTTCTCATTCCAGCAGGCCAGGGACATCTTCAACAACACGTTCATCCCGTGGTGCGACCCCGACGGCGACGCGAACCCGGGACCGGACACCGAGCCCGACTTCACGAACCCGGACGACCCCACGACGTGGTGCGCCGACATCTCGCAGCTCGAGTTCGATCTCGACCCGCGCGAGGCGTTCGGCGGTGGCAACGGCACCTTCAACGGGAACGACTCCGACTTCGAGGGATCCGGCCTGAGGAGCAGGGCCTCGCTGCAGGACGGCTTCTTCAGCGAAGAGCAGTGGACGGTGAGGTTCACGAAGTCGTCGAACCGGAAGGGCTACCGGTACTTCTGCACGGTGCACGGCACGTTCATGGACGGCCGGGTGCGCGTGCGCGGCTAGGGACGGCGGTTTACATCGCCCACACAGCGGCGGCCCCCTTCGGGGGGCCGCCGTCGCGTGAAACCGAGACACTGCGCGAATCCCCGCAAATCGGGTAAGTGTCGCAACCCCCTTTACGGGGGGCCCGGCCCGGAGTGAGATAGCGTCGTCCAGGTGGTTCTAACCAGGGGGCTCATATGCGAACAGGAATCAGAAAGGTTGCTCTGCTGGGCGTGCTGGCGCTGATAGGCGGTTTGCTCTTCGTACCGTCGGCCGCACGTGCGCAAAACGTCCTAACCGTGCAGGTCGCCCAGCCGTTCGGGCTCGGTGGAGCGAACTGTAATCCGGCAACGTTTCAAGGATGTCAGCGTTTCGGCGAGGGGATGCGCTTCTACACTCCCACGCTGAACGTGCACCAGGGCGACATAATCAACTTCGACTTCAAGGCCTTCCACACGGCGACGCTGCTGCCGGCCAACGAGGACGTCTTCGTCTGGCGTGCGGCGAACGCAGGCGGAGTGGACAAGCCGTTTTCGTTCGTGTCCACCGACCCCGACGACTCGGCACTGGACGGCGGGAGCAACCCCGACAGGCCGGCGCTGAAGGCGAACAATCAGGCGGCCTTCCCGACCGACCCTACGTGCGGGAGCTCAACGGGCGCCCCCTGCGCCTACGACGGCTCGGCGGTGCACAACTCGGGAATCCACTTCGGTGGGGATCCCTCGACTCCGGACACTTTCGCGGTGGAGATCAACGCGGACGTCGGCGATCGGTTCTGGGTGATGTGCCTCGTCCATACGCACATGTTCTTCAGGGTCAATGTCGTCGACGACGCGACCGCCACCACCACCCAGGCTGCGATCGACGGGTTCCGTGACGCCACCGCCGCGTCGGATACCGAGGAAGCCGTCGCCCTGGACGCGAGGCTCATCAACCGAAAGAGCAAGCACACGACCGCCGACGGCAGGGTGGTCTGGGACGCATACATGGGCTTCGACAAGCACTTCCTGTCCCTGGACGCGATGTACCCAAAGCGGCTCGTGATCCGCAAGGGGCAAACGGTACGGTGGCACTCGGTAGACGTCTACGAGGACCACACGGTGACGTTGCCCGGCGGCGAAGCCTTCGAGGTTTTGCAGAGAACGTTCGTGCCAGTATGTGATCCCGATGGTGATGTGGGTCCCGGCCCCGACAACCCGCCGGACTCGCAGGATCCCCCGTTCTGTAGCGATCCCAGCCAGACCGAGATCGACATTCCGGCGGACATGGCCAACCCCATGGGCGACGGGAGCTTCAACGGCGACTACCAGAACTCCGGCATCAGGGGAGCGCAGGCGTCAACCGCCCCCTATGACCTGAGGTTTACGCAGACGACGTCCAAGAAGGGTGTCAAGTACATCTGCCTCATCCACGGTGGGGGCATGAGGGGACGCGTGGCCGTCAGGTAAAGAAGGACTGGCTGCAAAGCGGCCCCCTTCGGGGGGCCGCTTTCGCGTCTGGCTGCTCGCCCACTTGCTAGTGAGCCACCGCATCGGTGGCTGAGATGCACCTCGGCGTTCCGGTAGCCTCGAAAATCGATGAGCGATTTCGTATGGGAACCCACCTCCGAGTACATCGAGAACGCGAATGTGACGCGGCTCATGCGCCGCCACGACATCCGCGATTACTGGGAGCTCGTGCGTCGCAGCGAGGCCGAAATCGAGTGGTTCTGGCGGGCGGCCGTAGAGGATCTGGGCATCGAGTTCTCCGCGCGCTACGAGAAGGTCCTCGACGACTCCGGGGGACCGGCATGGCCGAAATGGTTTGTGGGGGGACGGATCAACCTCACCCACAACTGCGTCGATCGTCACGCCAGATCCGGGCGCGCGGCCCAGCCGGCGATCACCTGGGAGGGCGAGGACGGAGAGGTTCGGGAGCTCACCTACGCCAAGCTGGCGGCCGAGGTGAACCGGGTCGCCAACGGGCTGATGGAGCTCGGCGTCACCGAGGGCGATGCGGTCGGCGTCTACATGCCGATGGTGCCGGAGGCGGTGATCGCAATGTACGCGATAGCCAAGGTCGGGGCGATCTATCTTCCGATCTTCTCGGGGTTCGGGGCCCCCGCGGTCGCCACCCGTCTCGACGACGCCGCGGCGAAGGTTCTCTTCACGGCCGACTCGTTCTACCGGCGCGGCCAGCGCGTGCCGATGAAGCAGACCGCGGACGAGGCGGTTGAGCGGACCGGCTCGATCGAGCACGTCGTCGTGTTCCAGCGCTTCGCCGATCTCGACGTGCCGATGGGCGCCCGCGACATCTCGTGGGGGAGCGCGTTCGATTCCCAGTCGTCCGAGCTTTCCGCCACCGGCTTCGATCCCGAGACGCCGATGATGATCGCCTATACCTCAGGCACGACAGGAAGTCCGAAGGGAAGCGTTCACGTGCACGGCGGCTTCCTCGTGAAGATCGCGGAGGAGGTCGCGTACCAGGCGGACCTCCACCCCGGGGAGGTCCTTTATTGGGTGACCGACATGGGCTGGATCATGGGTCCGTGGGAGATGGTCGGGGGCCACGCCAACGGGGGCACGGTCTTCATGTACGAGGGGGCTCCGAACCATCCCGGTCCCGATCGCGTGTGGGCCATGGTCGAGCGTCACCGGATAAACGTGCTCGGCATCTCTCCGACGCTCGTGCGCGCGCTGATGCCGGCGGGAGAGGAGCCGGTGAGGAATCACGATCTTTCCAGCGTGCGCGTCCTCGCGTCCACCGGCGAGCCGTGGAACCCGGATCCCTATCTCTGGTTCTCGGAGGTGGTCGGTGGGGGTCGCTGCCCGATCATCAACATCTCCGGCGGGACCGAGGTCGGCGCGTGCTTCCTGGGCCAGGCCCCCGTGATCCCCACCAAGTCGTGCTCACTGGGAGCGCCCGCACTGGGCATGGCCATAGACGTGTTCGGGCCCGACGGCAAGCCGCGGCGTGGTGAGGTCGGCGAGCTCGTGTGCACCAAGCCGTGGCCCGCGCAGACGCGCGGTTTCTGGGGCGCTCCCCAGCGCTACCTCGACACCTACTGGTCCCGGTGGGACGACGTGTGGGTGCACGGCGACTGGGCTTCGATCGACTCTGACGGCTACTGGTTCCTTCACGGGCGCTCCGACGACACGCTCAACATCGCCGGCAAGCGGATCGGACCCGCCGAGTTCGAGTCGGCGGCCGTCAACCACCCCGCGGTCGTCGAGTGCGCGGCTGTGGGCGTCCCGCACGAGGTGAAGGGCACAACCGTGTGGTGCTTCTGCATCCTGAGGCCCGAGGTGCAGCCGTCGGCGGACCTCGCCGCCGAGATCAAGCACACGGTCGCGGCCGAGCTGGGAAAGGCCTTTGCGCCGGCCGAGATCAAGTTCGTGGAGGAGCTTCCCAAGACCCGCTCGGCCAAGATCCTGAGACGGGCGATACGTGCGAAGGTGCTTGGTGAAGATCCGGGAGACCTGTCGTCGCTCGAGAACCCGAGTGCGCTCGAGGCGATCGAGAAGTCGCTTCGATGACCACCCTCTACCTGGTGCGTCACGGTCTCACCGCTCACACCGGCAGCCGGCTGTCAGGGTGGGCGCCCGGCATACACCTCACGGAAGATGGAGTCGCGCAGGCGCGAGCGGTGGCCGAGCGACTGGAAGAGGTGCCGCTGGCAGCGGTCTATTCGAGTCCGATCGAACGGTCGCTCGAGACCGCGCGCGTGATCGCCGAGAGCCTGGGGCTCGAGGTCCGGATCCGGCGGGCGCTCGGCGAGGTTCGTTACGGCAGGTGGACCAACCGATCCCTCAAGACGCTGACGAGGACGAAGCTTTGGGCCTCCGTCCAGCGGTGGCCCTCCGGGGCCCGCTTCCCGGAAGGCGAGTCGTTGCGTGAAGTGCAGGCGAGGGCGATAGCCGAGATCGAACGTCTGCGCGATGAGCACGCGCGCGAGCACATCTGCTGCGTGAGCCACGCGGATGTCATCAGGGTCGCGGCGGCCCACTATCTCGGGCTGCACATCGATCTGTTCCAGCGCCTCGTGGTCTCCCCCGGATCGATAACCGTGATAGGTATCGGGAACGAGGGGCCGAAGGTACTGGCGGTCAACGTTTCGCCCTCCACGATTCCCATGGTCAAGTGAGCGAGATCGAACTGTTCCCGGAGACGATCACGGCCGATGCCGTCGGCGACCCGGGTGAGCGCACCTTCTTCATCCAGGTGGGAGGAGACTTCGGCTCGCACACCTACCTCGTCGAGAAGGAACAGGTGACGCTGCTCGCGGAGAAGCTGCGAGAGATGCTCATGCTGATCGACACCGCCGATCCCATCCGTCTGTCCGAGCCGGCGCGCGACCCCGGCCTCGCCCTGTCCGAGCCGGCCGACCCCGAGTTCCGGGTTGGCTCGATGGGCCTCGCATACGACGACGACACCGACCGCGTCCTGCTGTTCGTCCAGCCCGTGGGAGAGGGGGAAGAGGAAGAGGAGCGGGAGCCCGTCGAGGAAACGGGCGTGCGATTCGTGCTCAGGCGGGACCAGGTGAGAACGTTCGTTTTGCACGCGCTGGCCGTGGTGGCCGAGGGGCGCCCCATCTGCCAGCTCTGCGGACTCGCGATGGACCCCGAGGGGCACGATTGTCCCGCCCGAAACGGCCACCGGCTTGGGAGCTTCTGATGAAGCACGAGAGCTCTCTGGCCCTGCTGGAGCGCGGGCGCGTGGAGGTCCTCGGTGTTCTTCCCTACGCGTCCAACTACACCTTCCTGGCGCGCGTCTGCGATCGTTCCGAGGAGGTCCTCGCGGTCTACAAGCCGAGCCGCGGGGAGCGTCCCCTATGGGATTTTCCGGAGGGCTCCCTGGCGCGACGGGAGGTGGCCGCGTATCTCTTAAGCGAGGCCGGTGGGTTCGCGTTCGTTCCGCCGACCGTGCTCCACGACGACGCTCCCATGGGGGTCGGTTCCGTGCAGCTGTTCGTCGACCACGATCCCGAGCGACACTTCTTCACGCTGATCGAGGAACGGCCGCAAGACTTCGCGGGCTTTGCCGCCTTCGACGTCGTAGTGAACAACGCCGATCGCAAGGCCGGCCACGTTCTAGAAGACACGTCCGGAAAGCTGTGGAGCGTGGATCACGGGCTCACGTTCCACGCCGAGTACAAGCTTCGGACCGTGATCTGGGAGTACGCGGAAGGGCCGCTTCCCCCGGACCTCGCAGCCGGGCTCGAGGGCCTTTCCGGCGCGCTCTCGACCGAGCTCGGGGCGCGTCTCGCGGAGCTGCTGTCTCGCCGGGAGGCCGACGCCACCGCGGCCCGGCTCGAGACGCTCCTGGCCGAGGGCCGCTTCCCGGCCCCGAGGGGGCTCCATCCGCTGCCCTGGCCCCTGGTCTAACCCGCGGCAACTCGCGCTCTAAGCGCGCTCAACCCACGCGGGAAGTGGCTCAGTGTGCTTAGAGCGCGGGGGCGCCAGGTCGGTCTGCCACACAGGTCGTTGACCGGGACAACCTAGGTAGTGCTACCGTCGCTGCAAGGGGGAGGAGCGAACGGACCTCTCCGGAACGGGGTCGAGCCCATCCTGATAGGCCCAGCGAGCAGGTTCCCGCCGGGCCGAACAGGTCCCCTCACCGGCGAGCCGCCCGCTTCCTCCGTGGGAGTTTGATGAAGGAGGCGCATCATGACCCCGCGGAACAGCCGGTACCGGTACCAGATCTCGCGCCGGACGTTCATCCAGGGCGTAAGTCTCGCGGCGTTGGCGGCCGCTTGCGGGCGAGGGGAAGATGTCCAGCGGCAGACCCCCTCGAGTGCCGCGCCGTCGATTGTCTTCTCGGAGCCGTCGAGCCAGCTGGCCGGAGATCTCCGCATCCTGGTGTGGAGCCACTTCGTCCCGCAGCACGACGGGTGGCTCGACGACTTCGCGGCCGACTGGGGCGAGCGGGTCGGCGTCAACGTCACCGTCGATCACATCGACGTCACGCAGATCCCGGCGCGTATCTCGTCCGAGGTCTCCGCGGGTGAGGGGCACGACCTCATCCAGTTCATCGCGACGATGTCGCAGTTCGAACCCAGCGTTCACCCCATGAACGACCTCATGGACGAGGCGAACAGCCGCTTCGGCGAGCAGGTGGAGCTCTGCCAAAAGTCGAGCTTCAACCCCACGACCGAGAACTTCTACGCGTATGCACCGGCGTGGACCCCGGACCCCGG
>JBOGWZ010000061.1:0-7120 GCA_050694075.1 Actinomycetota bacterium
CGACGATCCACGGCCACGACGAACGAGTACCCGTCGCCGCGTTCGAGCGCGCCGTGGAGCTGATGACTGAGGTCGTGCGCCGCGCCTCGATCTAGAAGTTCTCCGGCAGGAACTTCTCCGATAGCACAATCATGATCGCCGCGGTCGCAAGCGCTACCGCGGCCCACAGCGCAAGCTCGAGCAGCCTCGACCTCCACGGTCGCCTCACGGCGTCTCGAGTCGAGCCACGACGATCAGCCGCTCGGCGGCCGAGAACCTCGGGTTACATGTCGTCAGTACCAGCTCGCGCGCGTTGCTGGCACGTGGGTTCGCGATATCGGTGGAATTGGGAAGCACGATCATCGTGTCGACGACCTCGTAGGTGAAGTCACCCCATTGCGCCTCGATCTGAATCTTGTCGCCGCTTGCAAGCTCGTTGAGGTCGTAGAAGGGGGCGCCATAGGTCGTGCGGTGTCCGGAGATGATCACGCGCCCGCGTTCGCCGGGCCATTTCTCCGGCAGTGGCGTGCACAGAGGCGGCGCGAACCCCGGTTCGCAGTCGGGGTAGTGGCCGGGACCCTTCCGAAGCTCCTCCGTCCCCACTCCCTCGACAACGACGTGGTCGACGTCGGCCTTGGGGATCCTGATCCGGAACACCCCGTCGCCGGGATCCGGGTCGAAGCCCTTGGGGGGGCCTCCGAGCTCGGGGTCAGGCGGGATCGGTCGCTGCAATAACAGATTCAGCTCGCTCGCGAGCGCGCGCTGCTCCCGCTCGGTGTAGATGCCGGTCCCCCACAGCGTCCATGCGACGAAGAGCAGCACCCCGACACCCACCGAGATCAGGAGCTTGCCGATGATCCGCAACATCCTCATGGGCTCTCAGGATAAGCGTCGGCTACTCTTAGGGCGTGCCTAAGAGCCGGGGCAAGCGCCAGCGTCAGCAGCCGCCGCCCAAGGTAAACCCGAAGGAGTCGCCTCTCTGGGTCGGTGCGCTCTTTTTCTCGCTGCTCGCATCCGGGGTCGTCGTCATCATCACCCACTACATCGGGCTGCTTCCCGGGGGCACGCAGCCATACCAGCTGTGGATCGGGCTCGGTCTCATCTCCGCGTCGTTCGTCGTCGCGACCCAGTGGCACTAAGTGCTTCCGCCGGCCACGGAGAGCCCCTGAATCACACGCATGTGTTTTATCCACGCCTGTGGATAACCCTGTGGAAAAGGGCGCTCGCGTGATCGCGCTCGCCGTCGCGGCCGGTGCCGCCGTCATCGGACTCGGGCTCGCCTATGGGTTCCTGCGCGCCGCGATCGCGGTGGTGATGTTCGCCGCCATCGCCGTGGTGGGGATCCGCTATCTCTACTCGGTCCTGCAGGCCCCGCCGGAGCCCGAGGTCTCCGACGTCTCCGAGTACGGGTTGAGGTACGTGTGCCGGATGTGCGGGCTCGAGCTCAGGGTGGAACGGGCGGCACGCGACCGGCCCCCGACGCACTGCATGGAGCCGATGGAGCTCGTCACCGAGAGCGGCAAGCCGCCCCTACGCCCGCTCTAGAACTCCTCCCGACGGCATCGCTCTCGCTCACCCGCAACCTTTAAGGGTTCGCTCCGAGCGATGCCGCTCGCTCGTCGCGGCTAAGAAACCCTCTCGATGATGGTTGCGTTGGCCAGTCCGCCGCCCTCACACATTGTTTGTAAGCCGTAGCGACCGTCGCGCTGCTCGAGGATGTTGACCAACGTCGTCATGAGCTTGGCCCCCGACGCCCCGAGCGGATGGCCGAGCGCGATCGCGCCGCCGTGGACGTTCACGCGCTCCTCGAACCACGAGTCGTCGATGCCGAGCTCCTTCTTCCACGCGAGGAGGACCGAGGCGAACGCCTCGTTGATCTCGACGAAGTCGATGTCGGCCAGCTCGAGGCCGGCCTTGTCCAGAACCTTGCGGGTGGCGGGGATCGGGCCCGTGAGCATCGTTATCGGATCGGTTCCCGCCAGCGCGAACGAAACGAAGCGCGCCCGCGGCGTCAACCCCAGCTCCTCGGCCCTCTGCGGCGTTGTGATGACCACGGCGGCCGCGCCGTCCGTTATCTGCGACGAGTTGCCGGCGGTGATCACTCCGTCCGCTTTGAACGCGGGCGGAAGCGCCGCCATCTTCTCGAGGTTGGGGGTGCGGATCCCTTCATCGGTCTCGAAGAGCTCCGTCCCGTTCTCTGTCTCGACCTTGATGGGAAGGATCTCGTTCTTGAAGTCACCGGCTTCCGTCGCCGTGCCGGCGAGCTCGTGGCTGCGGGCGCTGAAACGGTCGAGTTCCTCGCGAGACAGTCCCCAGCGCTCGGCGATGATCTCGGCTGAGATGCCCTGGGGGACGAGGCCGCCCTCGTACCGGGACATCAAGCGGTCGGGGAAGGGGAAACCTTCGTGCTGAGCGGACGAACCCATCGGGACGCGCGTCATGCTTTCGACACCGCAGCCGATCGCCACGTCGTAGGCGCCGGCGAGCACACCCTGCGCGGCGAAGTGGATGGCTTGCTGAGAAGAGCCGCACTGACGATCCACCGTCGTCGCAGGGACCTCTTCCGGGAGCCCCGCGGTAAGCCATGCGTTGCGACCGATGTTGAGAGCCTGGTCTCCGATCTGCGACACACACCCACAGATGACGTCGTCGATCAGCGCGGGGTCGATGCGCGTGCGTGCGATCGTCTCGCCGAGCACCTCCGCCAACAGCTCGACCGGGTGCCAGTCCTTGAGCTTGCCGCCCTTCTTGCCGCCGGGGGTGCGTATCGCCTCGACGATGACCGCCTCACGAGCCATTCAGATCACCTCTCTTGCCGCTGCACTTGACCGGAAAGTCAACATACCGCAGCGGTTTTCGCCTCCTCGTCGGCCGCAAGAAGCGCCGGGATGTGCAGACAAAACGGCGGTTACTCGAAGACCCGGCGCCTCAGCACCACGGTGGTGCCACCCTCGGAACTCGCCACGTCGAGATCGTCGGTGAGCTGCTCCATCAGGAATATCCCCCGGCCCCCCGATGCGAAACGGTCGGGCAGCGATGTCGAGGCCAGCGCTACGGAGTCGAAGCCCGGTCCGTCGTCCGCAACCGTCACCTCGACCGCGGGGCCTTCGAGCAGGCACCGTACGCGCAGTTCGCTCCGGCCCTCCGGCCGACGCCCGTGGCGCGCTGCGTTCGCCGCCGCCTCGCCCACAGCCAGCAAGATCTCCTGCGAGACCTCGACCGGCGCGCGCACATCGGCGAGAAAGCTCCCGACGAACGCCCGAACCTCGGAGATGCGGGCCGGCTCGTTCGGAACGACGAGCTCTCTCGTGAGCTCCCCGACGGCGGTTTCCGGAACGACCTGCACCACGAGGAACGCGAGGTCGTCGCGCTGCTGGTCCTCGTAGACCCAGCCCTCGACCGCGCGTCTGATCGCCTGCACGAGCTCGCCCGGAGTTCCCACGCCGTACTCGGTCACGAGGTCGGAGAACTTCCCCTGGCCGAGGGGGCGGCCCTGGCGAGGGGCCTCGGTGACGCCGTCGGTGTACATCACCAGCATGTCGCCCGGACCGAGCTCCACCCGCGCCACCTTGTACACGGCGTCCGCTTCGATCCCCAGAGCGAGACCGCCCTCACCGAGCCATTCGACCTCGCCGCGCGCCGCGCGATAGACGACCGGAGGAACGTGTCCCGCGCCGGCGTACTCGACAACCGCGCGCTCGGGATCCAGCGCCGCGAAGATGAGCCGCACGAACCGCTCCGGCTCGAGCTGGCCGCACAAGTAAGTGTTCATCCATCCGAGAAGACTGTCGGGTCTTGAAACCTCGCTCGCGAAGCTACGGAGCGTGTAGCGCGCGAGCGCGGCATCGTTCACCGCTTGGGGACCGGCGCCACAAACGTCGGCGAGAACGATTCCGACGCGTCCCTCCGACAGCGGCACGAAGTCGTAGAAGTCCCCACACACGGCGCGATTGCCGGCCGCCGGTACGTAGTGGGCCACCATGCTCATCCCCGGAAGGCGTGGGACCTTGGTGGGAAGAAGGCTTCGCTGGTAGCTTTCCGCCGTCTTGCGCGCCTCCTCGTATAGGCGCTCGACCTCTCCGGCTCGGCGCACGCCCTCGGTGACGTCGGTGTAGACGTCGATCCGTCCGACCAACGTTCCGGACTCGTCGAACGTCGGCGTCGAGAACAGCCGGAGTTGACGTCGTTCGGGGATGATCTGATCGACCCAGACCCTCAGCTCCAGCTCGGGGTTATCGCGCAGGTCCTGGAACGTCTCCATGAAACCCTCGGGATCCTCCGTCTGGCGCGCGATCTGTCGCAGCAGCTCGACGACGGGGATTCCCAGATAAGCGTCGGGAGATACCTGGAACAGCTCTCCCGCCCGCACGTTGACAAGGCGCGTAACCCCGAGCCGATCGCGGAAGACGATCGCCTCGTCCACCGCGTCGAGCACCGCCGTCAATCGGAGCCGGACTGCCGTTGCAAGCCTGTGCTCCTCTTGTTCCGCGCTGTAGTGGGTGCGCACCTCGCGCGCCAACAGCCCTGCAACCGCCCCGGTCAGAAAGAACGCGCCGCCATTGACTGCGAGCGCGACCTCCCCCGGCGCCGACCCCACGAGCTCGGCCACCCCCCAATACAGTCCGAACGCCAGCGCGGCCGCCGCGAACACGAGCGGCAGCGTCCCCAGCAGACCCGTGATGACGATCACCGGCACGAACACGAGCGACGCGGACGGGATGTGATCCCTCAGCAGCCCGAAGGCGCCGGCTGCGAATGCGAGATCCAACGCGATCGCGAGCCACGCAAGCCATGTGACCCGCCTCCTCGCGGGGAAGAGCACGTAGAAGAACACCGTGAGCCAGATCGCGAGCGCCCCCACGAGCGCCAGCCCCCAGCGGTAGGAGGACTCCGGGAGGTCGGCGACGTGCAGCAGGACCAGCACGAAGGCTGCGGTACCCCACGCCGTTAGCTGCGCTAGCTGCAGCGTCCAGCGCCAGCTTCCTCTCGCAACGTCACGCCGGTACATCTACCGTCCCCGTTCAGTGGGCCTCTACAGGTATATCAACGGCCCTTAAGTCTTTTCGGTTTGCCAGCGCCCTTCCTTCAGGTGCGCACGCCCATCGTTGTCGAATTGCTCCAGATGCGCCAGCACCTGGTGGGCGGCGATCGGATGGAGGACTTCAGGCACGTCCGTGTACACGTGAGCAACGATCTCCTCGACGGTCAGGGGCCCGCGTGCGAGCGCATCCAGGATCGCCGACTCGCGTTCGGCGCGGTGCGCGATATAGCCGTCGATAACCTCGGTTCCGCCGTCGAGCGGACGGAAGTGTCCCGGATAGATGCGATCGATGTGCAACTCCCTCAGCCGTCGCAAGGTTGCGAGATAGTCGCGCATGTTTCCGTCCGGGGGCGCGATCACCGCGGTCCCTTCACCCAGCACGTTGTCGCCCGCGAACAGACTGGACGCACCCTCGAGCAAGAAGCAAACGTGATCGGATGCATGACCCGGAGCATGGATGACGCGTAGCCGCGCTCCGCCCGCCTCGAGGATCTCGCCATCGCGCAGTGACTGCGGACGAACGCCGCCGACGTCTTCCTCTCCCCAGGCTCGAACCTCCGCGCCGGTCCGCGCCGCGAGGGCGGCAACCCCTCCGATGTGATCCGGATGGCGATGCGTCACGAGGACCGCCTCGACATCTTGCGCCGCTCCCTGCACGGTTTCGAGATAGCCCTCGCCGTCCACGGCGGGATCGATGATGAAGTGCGGCCCTCGACCGACCACGTAGGTATTCGTTCCCGGCCCGGTCATCAAGGACGGATTGGGGGCGAGCACGACCTGAACGAATGGTGAGAGTCGGACCGACAGCACCTCGGGGGCAGCAACGCCTTCCCGCCCCAGCGCTGCCATCGCCTCGCCGGCATCTCTGTGGCCCAGCAGCCGCTGCAACATCTCGATCGTAGGCGGTGCCATCGTCACGTCGCCGCGCGCGAGTTCGTCGATGGCGAGGTCCGGGGTAGACCAATAGCAGCGCGCCACCTCGCGCGGATCTGGAGCGGCCTCGAAGTCCTCCGGCGCGGATGCGAGGAAGAAGCGCGCATTGAAACGGATAGGCGAGCCCAGGGGCGTCACCCAGCGGCCGGCGGGGACGAGCCGGTCCGTTCCCACCACCACCCCGAGCTCGAGGCATCGCTCCAGGAACCGGCGCGGATCGTGCGCGTCCTCCCGCGCCACCAGTTCGACCGGTCCGTTTGCCAGAAGAAGCCCCACTTCCTCAAAGGTCTCGCGCACGGCGGCGATGAACGCGCCGAGGGCCGCGGGTTCGTCGCGCTCGGTGAGGGCCGCGGCGGCCTGGCGTCGAGAGAGCGCAGACGCGTGCTCCCACCTCGGATCGAGATCGGATTCCGATACCGCTCCCCCCGGGAACACGATTGCTCCGCCCATGAACCGAAGACTTTTGAGACGCTGAGTGAGCAGCACCTCCGGCCCCCCGGGACGATCGCGCAGCAGGACCAGGGTCGCGGCCGGGCGCGGCTGGTCGACCTCGTCTACCGAGCGATCGCTCACGTCCATTCCCCACAAGGTAAGGTTTCGCCGGAAAACTGGCGAAAGAAGGAGGCCGAAGTGGGAATCAAGTTCCTCACGGAGGAATGGGCGTCTACGATGACCGACGCGCTCAATTCGTCCGACGAGTTCCAGAGCGCCGCCTCCGGTCAGGAGGTCAAACTCCAGCAGGTCGTCAGCGACACCCCCGACGGAGGCGAGGTCAAGTACTACTTCACGCTGGAGGGCGGCAAGGCCCAGGTGTCGCTCGGCGAGATCGAGGGCGCCGACGCCACGATCACGCAGAACTACGAGACTGCAACCGCTATCAACAAGCAGGAGCTCAACGCCCAGCAGGCCTTCATGCAGGGCAAGCTCAAGATCTCCGGCAACATGATGAAGCTGATGCAACTCCAGGGTGTCTTCAACGCGATGCCCAAGGCCGTCACCGGCATCGAGGTCGACTACTAGCCGGCCTGGTCTCGCCGAGTTGCATCTCAGCCACCCATACGGGGTTCTCCGCGAACGACGGTGGGCCACAGCGCCCTAGCCGATCCGGCGGCCGCACGCCAGCAGAACCTTGCGACGATAACGCTCCTTGTTCGTGAACCCGTAGGC
>JBOGWZ010000062.1:0-7099 GCA_050694075.1 Actinomycetota bacterium
TCTTCGGCTTCGGCGTGCCGGGCCTCGCGATCGAGGGGATCTCCGACCAGTCGCCGGTGGTGCTGGGGACCGTGGCCCTCGTGCTGTCGTATTCCGCTTACGTCGCCGAGGTCTACCGCGCCGGAATGGAGTCGGTGCACGAGAGCCAGGTCGCGGCGGCGCGCTCGCTCGGCCTCACGCGCTGGCATGCGATGCGCTTCGTGGTGCTTCCCCAGGCGGTGCGCCGCGTGATCCCACCCCTTCTGAACGACTTCATCAGCCTGCAGAAGGACACCGCGCTCATCGCCGTGCTGGGCCCGATCGAGGCGGCGCGCGCGGCCGCGATCTACGGCGCCGACCGCTTCAACTACTCGAGCTTCGTGGTGGCCGCGTTCCTGTTCATCCTGCTCACGATCCCTCTGGCGCGCTTCACCGATCACCTGATCGAGAGGGACCGCCGCCGCCGACGCGCCGGAGCCGTGGCGTGAGCGACGAGCTGCTGAGGCTGGACGGCGTCGGCAAGAGCTTCGATCACACAGTCGTGCTCGACGGGATCGACCTAACGGTCGCTCCGCATGAGGTCGTGTGCGTGATCGGCCCGTCGGGATCGGGCAAGTCGACGCTTCTCAAGTGCGTGAACCTGATCGAGCGAGTGAGCTCGGGGCGCATCTTCCTGGAGGGAGAGGAGATCACTTCTCCCGGGATCGACGAGAACCTCGTGCGGCGCCGGATCGGGATCGTCTTCCAAGCCTTCAACCTCTTTCCGCACATGACGGTGCTCGACAACATCACGCTCGGCCCCCGCCGCGCGCTCGGCCTGGGCAGGTCCGAGGCCGAGGCCGAGGCGGCCGCGCTGCTCGCTCGCTTCGGTCTCGGCGACAAGCGCGACGAGTATCCCGATCGGCTATCCGGGGGCCAGCAGCAGAGGACCGCCATAGTGCGCGCGCTGGCGATGCAGCCGAGGCTGATGCTGCTGGACGAGGTGACGAGCGCGCTCGACCCGGAGCTCGTCGGCGAGGTGCTGACTCTTATCCGCGAGCTCGCGGGGGCCGGGATGACGATGGTGATCGCGACCCACGAGATGGGCTTCGCCAAAGACATCGCCGACCGCGTGCTGTTCCTGGACTCCGGCCGGATCGTCGAGGAGGGCCCGCCCGAGGGGATCTTCTCCGAGCCCCGGAACCCCCGCACCCGGCAGTTCCTGCAACGCATCATCGAGGCGGGCCGTCTCCCTTAGCCGAGATCGACCTGAGGGTCCGCGTAGACGACCTCGCCCTCGACCATCGTCAGCAGCACCTTCGTGTCGCCCAGGGGGCGATCCGACGGTTCGAGGACGTTGTGGTCGAGGACCGCGATGTCCGCGAGCTTGCCGGGTTCGAGCGTGCCGGTGACGTCATCGAGGTGGTTCACGAACGCGGCCCCCGTGGTGAAGGCCGCGACTGCCTGGTGGGGCGAGATACGCTCCTCGGCGAACAGCGGCTCCGCCTCCCGGTCGTCGACAGCGACGCGCGTCGTGGCCACTTCCATCTCCAGGAAGGGATTGGGAGTGCTTACCGGCCAGTCGCTTCCGAACGCGAGCGCGGCCCCCGCCCTCAGCAGGCTCCCGAACGGGTACTGCCACGCGGCGCGCCGGGGGCCGATGAAAGGGATCGTGAGGTCGGTCATCTGGGGCTCACGGCAGGCCCAGAAGGGCTGCCCGTTGGCGACCGCGCTGAGCTCGGCGAAACGGCCGATGTCGTCGGGGTGTACCAGCTGGATGTGGGCGATGTGATGGCGCGCGTCGATCGCGCCGTTGGCGCGGCGCGCAGCCTCGATTGCGTCCAGCGATTCGCGGCACGCCCTGTCGCCGATTGCGTGGAAGTGGACCTGGAAGCCCTCGCGATCCAACCGAGTGACGTAGCGGCGCAAGAGGATGGGATCGATCATGCTCAGGCCCGCGTTATCCGTGGGCGCGCCGTCGGCGGTGAGGTAGGGCTCGGTCAGCGCGGCGGTGAAGTTCTCCATGACCCCGTCCTGAAAGATCTTCACCGTGCTGGCCGTCATCCGTCCGGTCGTCCCCGCGGCGCGCCGCTCGATCAATCCGGCGATCTGTTCCTCCCCCTCGTGGCGCTCCCACAGCAACGAGAGAACGACTCGCATCGTGAGGTCGCCCGAGTCCGTCAGTTCCAGGTAGGCCTCGAGATTCGCCGGCGTTACCACGGCGTCCTGCCACGCGGTGATTCCGAGCGAGTGCAGGTGCTGCTGCGCGACCCGCAGCCCGTTGACGAGCTCCGCACGCGTGATGGGCGGAATATGGCTACTCACGAGGTCCATGGCTCCCTCGTGCAATGTCCCCGTCGGGCCTCTCTCGTCTCGTTCTATCCGCCCGTCGATCGGGTCCGGCGTCGTCTCGTTTACTCCGGCCCGTTCCAGCGCCTTCGAGTTGACCCACGCGCCGTGACCGTCGGCGTTGACGAGGAACACGGGGCGGTCGGGAACGACGCGATCGAGGTCCTTGCGGTGAGGAGTTCCGCGTGGGAAAGCAGGCATCGACCAGCCGTCGCCGCGGATCCACTCCTCGCCGGGATGGGAGCGCGCGTACTCCGCGATCGCTTCCAGATAGGCCTCCTTACCGGGAAGGTCGTGGAGGCTGCAGCGGAACCCTGAGAGGCCCCCCTCGGGCGGATGGACGTGCGCGTCCTGCAGGCCGGGAAGGATCAGGCCCCTCCGCATCTCGATCACTTTCGTGTTCGGCCCGATCAGCTCGTGGATCTCCCGCTCGTCCCCGACCGCGGCCACGCGGCCGCCTCGGATCGCGACGGCGGATGCCGGGGGCCGATCTGCCGGCCCTCCATGGACCGGGCTTCCGCTGAGAACGAGGTCCGCGTCCATCTTCGGAACGCACTATCCCTCGCGCCCTGGTTCACCTTCCAGCGTGCCGTACCCAAAACCTCCCAAAGAGGATTTTTCATCCCCTCCTCGAAGCACAACAGGTCGTTGCTTTCGAGGAGGGGGAAGTCATGGGACGTGGGCTTCGGGTTTTGCTCGTATCGCTACTGCTTGCGTTGGGGCTGCAGGGCGGCTGGGCTCGAGCCGAGAATCCGCTGACTATCAGCGAGTTCACCGTCGATCACGAGGCGATGTGCGACCTCACCGACGAATGGACCGACGAGCTCGTCGCCACTCACAAGCCCGGCACGTGGGCCAAGATGAGGTTCGAGCTAACCGACGACCAGCTGGCGCGCCTCGGGCTGCCGTCCACGGACGTCCTCACGTCGCGCCGCTACTCGAAGCCGACTCTCGTGACGACAGACGGGCGCTTCATCGACGTGCCGGTGAACGAGCTGGAGGCTGCGATGGGCCGCGGCGCCTCGGCGTCGGACCCGACGGTCGCCACCTTCGGCGGGACAGGCTGCCTGGGCATCCGTCCGGGCGCGTGGCTGCTCCTCATCAGCGGGGGCAGCGTCGGTTGGTGCACGATGGCCCACGTCTACGGATCGGCGGGGGGCTACGACATCAGCACCGCCGGGCACTGCGGCAAGACCGGTGATACCGCAACCGTGATCGCCGGTTTGGGCAACCGCGGTGACGCGACCGGCGTCGTGCTGCTCGACTTCGGCAAGTTCTCGCACTCGACTGACGGCGGCCTCGGCAACGACTGGGCCCTCATCGACATCGATCCTGCTTACCAGAGCCTCGTCACGCCGACCATGTGCTTCTGGGGCGGCCCGCGCGGCATGTACACGAAGGAAGGAAGCCTCGTCGGGATCAGCGTTCCCAGGAGACTCGGGCAGCTTCCCTCCGTCTCCGTGACCCCCGATCCGCTACTCGCCCAGACGATCGTTCACTACGGTCACGGTGTGGGAGTGGGTGCGGGGGGAACGCCGCGCGTGGGGGAGGCGATCTCATGGGGCTCTTCGCACTTCATGTTCAGCGGTGCGATCACCTTCGGTGACTCGGGTTCGGGCTCCAACACCGTTCTCGGGGACGCGGTCGGAGCGAACATGGAGGCCGCCGGGATCCTCACGCACATCTGGATCGACCCCCTGATGCGCAGCGGCATCGGCATCATGGGTGGGACCCGGGCCACGCAGGTCTCGGGCACGCTCGCCAACGGACAGATCGTTCCCTACCCGGTCCCCATCGCGGGCCTACCCTAGGTAAGACCAAGTAGCGATAACGGGAGCCGTCGCGCAACTGCGGCGGCTTCCTTCGCGTGCACCAGATTCGCATGAGGTCCCCGGACTGATCTCTGATTGACTGTTTCCATGCTCACGTTGGGCGTCGATCTCGCGTCGCAGCCCTCGAAGACGGCTGCGTGCTCGATCGAATGGGACGGGGGCCGCGCGACCGTGCGCGATCTCCTTCTGGGGCTCACTGACGACGACCTTCTCGCGTTGATCTCTCGCTCCGACAAGGTCGGCATCGATTCGCCCTTTGGCTGGCCGGCCGCGTTCGTGAAGGCGGTCGCGGCGCATTCCTCTTCCGGGCGGTGGCCCGACGAGAACCTATTGGAGCTTCGCTACCGCTACACGGACCGCGTCGTCACCGAGAAGGCAAGGCGTCCGCTGAGCGTTTCCTCGGACCTGATCGCCGTCACCGCGATGCGCTGCGCAAGGATCCTGTCCGCATTGGACGAGAGGGGAGAACCGGTGGATCGGGCCGGTTCGGGAAGGGTCGTCGAGGTGTATCCGGCTGCGGCGCTTGCCGTATGGGGCTTCGAGCCGGCCGGCTACAAGCGATCGGTAGGGCTCGAGAAGCGGCGGGTTCTCATCGACGCTCTCAGACACGCGTCGCGAGGGTGGCTGAGCCTGTCAGAAGTCGTGGTGGAGAGTTGTGTGAGGAGCGACGACTGCCTGGATGCGTTGGTGGCGTCGCTCGCGGCGCGGGCCGCAGCGCTTGGGCTGACCGTCCCCCCTCCCGAGGAAAAATGGGAACAGGCGCGGCACGAGGGTTGGATCCATCTGCCTCTCCCGGAGAGTTTTGCCGCGCTCGCTCGGGAACGAGTGAAAAGGCGTGACTAGGCGGGACGCAGAGGATTAGCGCCGCCCGAATTCTTGCTCTTTTTCGCCGCGCGTTTCTCCTTGAGAGACCTCTTGGCCTCTTTCTTTGTCTTCTTGCTGCCCTTGTCCTTGTTCGCCACCGATCTCCCTCCTCGCGGGCGGATCCATTCACCTGATCACATCATCCTCCAGGTTGCGGCGGTAGTGGGGTACATGGCTCCGTTTTGCGCCTCGGAGGGGCGGCTTCACGGCTCGGGTGCGTCGCCGAATCCCCCCAAACTGACCTACGCTCGCGTCGTGTCCATCTACGAGATGCAAACCGAGCCCGAAGACGTGGTGGCCCCCGCCCTGATCGTCTCTTTCCAGGACTGGGTGGACGCGGCTGCGGCCGGCACGACCGCGGCCCGACACATCGCCGAAGGGGGCGAGGTGATTGCCACCTTCGACCCCGACGCGCTGTTCGACTACCGCAGCCATCGCCCCGTCCTGGACATTGTCGACGGCATGCCCAAGCAGTTCGCGTGGCCCGAGCTCACGCTCACGCGGCGGCGCCTGCTCGAGCGCGACCTGTTCGTCCTGACGGGACCGGAGCCGGACTACCGCTGGAAGGAGTTCGCCGGGGACGTCTTGGAGCTGGCGATCCGGATCGGCATTATCGAGCACGTCAGCCTGGGCGCCATCCCGTCCGCGGTCCCCCACACCGCGCCGACGCCCGTGATGATGACGACGTCGAAGGAGCTCGCGTCGGACGCGATCGCGGTTGAGGGATTGCTGCGCGTTCCCGCCGCCGCGGTCAGCCTGATCGAATGGACCATGGCCGAGAACGGGGTCCCGGCGGTGGGGTTCTGGGCCCAGGTGCCGCATTACGCGTCGCCCTATGCCGAGGGGGCGATCGCGCTGATACGACGAGTGGAGAGCCATCTCACGGTCACGATCGGTGCGGGTGCGCTCGAGGAGGAAGCCGCCGGCCAGGCAAAGGCGTTGCAAGAGATCATCGCCGCCAATCCGGAGGCGCAGTCTTACGTCGAGCGGCTCGAGAACCTGACTGGCGAGCAGGAGATTCCCTCTCCCGAGAACATCGCCGAGGAGGTCGAACGCTTCCTCCGGAACCGGGGCCGGGGCGAGGGGGGGCCGAGCCCCTTCAGCCCCTAGTCGAACTGATCGCATGAGCTCCCGCATAGCGGATGCTGATGCGATCAGTAAGGTTCGTGCCGTGAGCGTGCAGGATCCGGATACCAGCCGTCTCGAGACGTTTGCCGACGGCGTGATGGCGATCGCGATCACGCTTCTCATCCTCGAGATCGACGTCCCGCATGTGGACGAGGGTCACTCACTCACCACCGCCCTCGCCGATCAATGGCCGAGTTACGCGGCCTACAGCGTGAGCTTCATCACGATCGGCATCATGTGGGTCAATCACCATCACATGTTCACCTTGATCCGGGTCTCGAATCACATGTTCCTCGTTCTGAACGTGGTGTTCCTGATGACGATCGCCGCCCTCCCGTGGCCTACGGCGTTGCTCGCCGAATACATCCGAGACGCCGACGAACGGACGGTGGCCACGCTCGTCTATGGGGGAACCATGGTGGCGATCGCGATCATGTTCAACGTCGTGTGGCGTTACGCGGCGGGTGGTCACCGGCTTCTCGTTCCCGAGGCGGACGCGGCCGCGGTCGAGACCATCACCAGGAGCTACATCCTGGGGCCGGTGAGCTACACGGTCGCGACCCTCCTTGCCTTCGTGGACGCGTGGATAAGCCTCGCCCTCTTCGCGGCGCTGGCCGGCTATTACCTGTTGCCGGTGAGTGGCCCGCGCGCGGAGAGGATCGCGGCTCGATAAGCCAAAGAAAAAAGAGAGGCGACCGGGACTCCGGTCGCCTCTCTTTGAGGAAGCTTCGCCTGTTCCAGAGGCTCAAAAGTTTCTGCAGCCCGAGTGAGTCCTCTGGAACAGGCTCCTAAGGGGTGCCCAGTGCATCCACCAATTCATCTGCTGTCGGCGTGGTGATCATTTGTGGTGTCGCCCCCCGCCAGATTGAGACCTAGGTTCCAGCGGGGAGCGCCCGCGCCACAATGACCGTCGATTCGGTGATCCCATTGGAGCGCGGCGATGAACCCTCTTCGCCGGATTCGGCGTG
>JBOGWZ010000063.1:0-7074 GCA_050694075.1 Actinomycetota bacterium
CGGCGCGCCTCCCTCCTACGACTAGGCTTCGACGGCGTGCAGGAGCGGATAACGACCCGGAATCTGGACGACCTGGCCCGCGCGGCCGGGGACCTGCTGGTGGCCTCGGAGGGGGCGTCGGGCCGCGCCGCGACCGGTCTCTCGTACGACTCACGGCGCACTCGCCGGGGCGATCTCTTCTTTTGCGTTGTGGGGGCGCGCTCCGACGGCCATGAGTTCGCAGCGGACGCGGTTGCGGCCGGCGCGGCGGGACTCGTTGTCGAGCGGCGCCTGAGTCTGGACGTTCCTCAGGTGATCGTCCGCGATGCGCGGCGGACGATGGCGCGCATCGCGGCCGAGTTCCACGGGCATCCGGCGGACGACCTGCTACTTCTCGGGATCACGGGCACGAACGGCAAGACCACGACCGCGTACCTGCTCGAGTCGATCCTGTCCGCTTCGGGACGGGTGACCGGCCTGATCGGCACTGTCGAGACCCGCGTGGCGACGGCATCACGTCCGGGGGTTCGAACCACGCCCGAGTCGGTCGATCTCCAGGCGCTGCTGGCAGAGATGCGCGATGAGGGCGTAGACGCGGTGGCGATGGAGGTCACGAGCCACGCACTCGCTCTCCACAGGATCGAGGGTGTCCGCTTCGATGTCGCGGCCTTCACGAACCTCTCCCAGGACCATCTCGACTTCCACCGCGACATGGAGGACTACTTCCAGGCGAAGCGGTCCCTGTTCGTGCCCGGCCGTGTCGGGGCCGCGTGCGCGAACGTGGACGATCCCCACGGCCGCAAGCTGGTCGAGGACGCGGCCGTCCCGACGATCGGGTTTGGCATCTCGGACGATGCCCAGGTGAGAGCGCAAGACGTTCGGATGGGGCCGTGGGGTACCGAGTTCGTGGTCTCTCTGTCGGGGGATGGTGTCCCGGCCGGTGAGGTGAAGATCTCTACAGCCCTGGTCGGTGCGTTCAACGTCTCCAATATCCTGGCGGCGACGGCGACCGCGGCTCGCGCGAGCATCGACGCGGGCGCGATCGAGGCCGGTGTGTCGGCTCTGCGCGCGGTGCCCGGCAGATTCGAGGCGATGGACTGCGGCCAGCCGTTCACCGTCGTGATCGACTACGCACACACGCCGGACTCGCTCGAGAACGCGCTCCGGGAGGCGCGTCGTATCGCACAGAGCTCGGAGGGAAGGGTGATCTGTGCTTTCGGGTGCGGCGGTGATCGGGATGCCGCCAAGCGCCCGCTCATGGGCGCGGTCGCGGCCCGTTACGCAGATGTCGTGGTGGTCACCTCCGACAACCCGCGTAGCGAAAAGCCGCTCGCGATCATCGATCAGATCCTCGAGGGTCTGATCGCCGAACGGGGGGGCGTTCCCGACGCCGTGCTCGTGGACCGCCGCGAAGCGATCACGGAGGCGATCTCGCTGGCGCGGCTGGGCGACGTCGTCGTCGTCGCGGGGAAGGGACACGAGACGGGACAGGAGTTCGCAGACGTCACGGTTCCGTTCGACGACCGTATCGTCGCCGGCGACGTGCTGCGGGAGCTCGGCTACTCACGGGGAGGCCGCCGGTGACCAACATCATGGTCGCCGGGCTCGTGGGGCTGATCGTCACCCTGCTGGGCACACCCCTCGCCGTCAGGAGCTTCCGCCGGCGAGGATGGGGCCAGCTGATACGGGAGGAGGGCCCGAAGGCCCACTACGAGAAGCACGGGACCCCGACGATGGGCGGGCTGGTGATCCTGGCGGGAACGATCGTCGGTTATCTCCTGGGCCACATCGGCACACAGGGACTGTCTCCCTTCGAGGACAGCGGGATCCTGGCGATCGCGACGATCGCCGGCCTCGGCCTTCTGGGCTTCGTCGACGACTTCATCAAGATCCGGAAGTCGCGATCGCTGGGGCTTCAGAAGCGGGCGAAGTTCCTCGGGCAGCTCGTGATAGCGGGGGTGTTCGCGATCCTTGCCGTCGAGGTCGTCGGGATCGGCACCGACCTGTCCTTCTTCCGCTCGACCGCGTTGGACTTCGGGATCTTCTTCTACGTCTGGGTGTTCCTGATGATCGCCGCGTCGTCCAACGGCGTGAACCTGACCGACGGCCTCGACGGCCTCGCGGTCGGATCGGCGGCCCAAGTGCTCGCCGCGTTCGTGATCATCGGGTTCTGGCAGTTCCGGAACCCGGGCTTCTACGAATGGGCCGAGACGGGATCCGATCCGTTCGACCTGGCGATCATCGCGGCGGCGCTGTTCGGCGCGTGCGCGGGATTCCTGTGGTGGAACACCGCTCCCGCGAAGATCTTCATGGGCGACACCGGCTCGCTGATGCTCGGAGGCGCGATGGCGGTGATGGCCATACTTTTGAACACTCAACTGCTTCTGGTGATCCTGGGTGGTCTCTACGTCGTCGAGACACTGTCGGTGATCGCGCAGGTCGCCGCGTTCAAGGCGACCGGGAACCGCATCCTTTTGATGGCTCCGATCCACCACCACTACGAGCTCGCGGGGTGGCCGGAGTTCACGGTGATCGTACGGTTCTGGGTCATCTCCGGTCTGTCCGTGGGATTCGGGATCGGACTCTTCTACGCAGACTTCCTGTCCAAGGGAGGCACGACGTGAGAGGAGGGGGAAGGGGGGAACCAGTGAGGCGCCTTGGCGCCGGGGTTCCCCCGACGAAAGGGCTCGCCGGCAAGCGAGTGCTGGTCGTCGGTCTCGGCGTGAGCGGATTCGCCGCGGCGCGCGCGCTCGCGGGTCTCGATTCGAAGGTGCGAGTGACCGAGGGCGGCGAGTCGGCGGCGATCGCCGAGCGGGCAAGGGTGCTTCGCTCCGAGGGGATCGAGGTCGAGACCGGAGGGCACGATCTCGGACGGTTGGACGCGGACCTCGCGGTCATCAGTCCGGGGATAGCTCCTATCGCCGCCGTGGCCCGTGCCCTGCGCGCCGAGGGGATCGAGACGATCGGCGAGATCGAGCTCGCGTGGCGACTCGGACGCTGCGACTTCCTGGCGATCACTGGGACCAACGGCAAGACCACGACGACGAGCCTGCTGGCGGCGATGCTCCAGGAGGCCGGCGTACCCTCCGCCGCGGCCGGCAACATCGGCCTTCCCCTCATCGAGGCGGTGTTCGCGATACCCGAGGGTGGGGTGATCGCGGTCGAGGCGTCCAGCTTTCAGCTGGCCACGATCGTGCGTTTCCGGCCGGAGGTGGCCGTGCTTCTCAACGTCGCCGAGGACCACACCGACTGGCACGGCACTTTCTTCGACTACGCCGCCGCCAAGGCGCGGATCGTCGAGAACCAAGAGGCCACCGACACCTTTGTCTTCAACGTCGAGGATGCTCGCGCCGTCGAGGTCGCGGGGGCGGCGCGCTCTCGGCTCGTGCCATTCTCCGCTCGCCGCGCCGTGGAGCACGGCATCGGCGTGGAGGGAGGCCACATCGTCTTCGGAGGCACGAGGTTGATCGCCGCGGAGGACGTCCCCCTCCGCGGCGAGGCGGGGCTCGAGGACACCGTTGCCGCGTGCGGTGCCGCAATGGCTTACGGCATCGATGCGCAATCGCTGGTCCGCGCGATCAAGAGCTTCCGCCCGCCGGCCCACCGTCTCGAGGTGGTAGCCGAGCTGGCGGGTGTTACCTACGTCGACGACTCGAAGGCCACCAACCCGCATGCCACGGTCGCGGCGACGAGGGGGCTGAGTGACGTCGTGTTGATCGCCGGAGGCCGCAGCAAGGGCATTGATCTGTCGAGCATGGCCGCGACGGTCCCACCGGTGATCGCGGTGATCGCGCTGGGTGAGGCTCAAGACGAGATAGCAAAGGTGTTCTCCGATCTCGTGCCGGTCGAGCGCGCGCACACCATGGACGAGGCGGTCGCCCTGGCGCGCAAGCTCGCCGTCCGCGGAGGATCCGTCTTGATGTCCCCTGGATGTGCGAGCCTGGATATGTACGAGAGCTATGTGCAGCGCGGTGAGGACTTCGCGCGCGCCGTTAGGTCTGTCCTCGGGGAGGAGTAGGAGAGGTGGCCACTCGCATCGCAACCGTCGCAGCGCGCAGGGCGAAGGATCGGGCGCGCGCGCGGGGTTTCGGCCTTTCGGGGTGGCTCATCGCGGCGACCTGCGCGCTGCTCCTGCTCGGTCTCATCATGATCCTCTCGGCCAGCTCGGTGTCCTCCTTCGCTACCTACGGCTCCTCTTTCCTCTTCTTCAAGAAGCAGCTGATGTGGGCGGCGGTGGGGCTGGTCGCCTTCTTTGCGTTCGCGCATCTTGATTACCGCAGGCTCCGAGGGGTCAGCTTCCTGTTTTTGGCCGCGGCCGTCGCATTGCTCGTCGCGGTGCTCGTGCCGGGCGTGGGCGTGTCGTCTGGAGGCAGCGCGCGCTGGCTCGGGCTCGGCCCCGTTTCGTTCCAGCCGTCGGAGTTCACCAAGCTGGCGCTGCTGCTGTTCGCCGCCGACGTGTTCGCGCGCAAGCGCGAACGGAGTTTCAGAGAGTCGTCTCATACGCTTCTCCCGATGATCCCGGTGATCGGGGTGCTTGGGGTGCTGGTGGTGATGCAGCCCGACCTCGGGACCGCGCTGCTCCTGGGGGCGATCGGCATCGGCATGCTGTTCGTGGCGGGGGCGCCGGTCCGATACGTGGCGCCTATCGCCATCTCCGGTGCCGCGCTTGCCCTCATCGCGGCGATGGCCGAGCCGTACCGGAGGGCTCGCATCTTTGCGTTTCTCAATCCCTGGGCGGACCCGCTCAACAGCGGCTATCAGACGATCCAGTCCCTCATCGCGCTCGGGTCCGGCGGGTGGTTCGGAGTAGGGCTGGGGGCGAGCCGGCAGAAATGGTCGTACATACCGAACGCACACACCGACTTCATCTTCGCAATCCTGGGAGAGGAGATGGGTTTGTTCGGGACGCTGATCGTCGTGGGCATGTTCGTGTTCATTGCCTATCTCGGGATCCGCACGGCTCGGCGCGCGCCGGACCGCTTCGGCACACTCGTCGCGGCGGGCATCACGATCTGGATATCTATCCAGGCCCTCGTCAACATCGGAGCGGTTACCTCTTCCCTGCCCATCACGGGCATCCCGCTTCCGTTCGTGTCCTTCGGCGGATCCTCTCTCGTCGTGTCCCTGATCGCGATGGGCATCCTGGTCAGCATCGCCCGGCGCGGCAAGGACGGTGCCGCGAGCCGAGCGAAGGGCTGATGCGCGTTGTGATCGCCGGCGGCGGAACCGCGGGCCACGTCGTCCCGGCGCTCGCCCTCGCAGAGGAGCTGGACGGACATGAGGTCGTGTTCGTCGGCACCCCGAGGGGGGCCGAGGCGACGCTCGTCCCCCGAGCGGGCTTTCCGCTGGAGACGATCTCCGTTCACGGTTTCGATCGTTCGCGCCCTGTGACCCTGCTCCCCACCGGGTTCGGCGCCCTGCGCGCCGTTGCGGCATCGTGGAAGCTCTTGCGCCGCCTCGATGCGGATGCCGTCGTGGGGATGGGCGGCTACGTCAGCCTGCCGGTTTGCGCCGCCGCCGGCGCGCGCCGCGTGCCGGTGGTGCTTCACGAGCAGAACATCGTGCTGGGGCTCGCGAACCGCGTATGCAAGCTGTTCGCGCGCAAGATAGCTGTGTCGTTCGAGGAGACGCTTCGACAGACCGGCCGCAAGGGTGTCTGTTTCGGGAACCCCGTTGTCTCGGAACTGATCGACGCGGATCTGTCGGTCGAGCGCGAGCGCGGTATCGCGCGCTTCGACCTCGATCCGGCCCGCAAGACTTTGATCTTCTTCGGCGGCAGCCAGGGCGCACGGACCATCAACGACGCTGCGTCCGGGCTGGCGGCCGCATGGGCGGACCGGGCCGACCGGCAGGTCCTGCACATCACCGGCAGAGCGGCCGCGGCCGAGGAAAGGCCGGAGACCAACCTTGTCTATCGGGCGGTTCCGTTCGCGGAGCGGATGGTCGAGGCCTACGCCGTGGCCGACCTCGCGGTGTGCCGAGGGGGCGCGACGACTGTTGCCGAGCTCTGCGTGGTGGGGCTCCCGGCGATCATCGTTCCGTACCCGTTTCACCGGGATCGCCAGCAGGAGCGGCACGGTCGGATCCTCGAAGAGGCGGGGGCGGCGATCGTGCTGCCGGACGGCGACGCAACGGGCGAACGCGTCGCCGCAGAGGCGGATCGATTGCTCGAAGACGGCCCGCGACTCAAACGGATGTCGGAGGCCGCTCGCCTGCGGGCCCGCCCCGACGCCGCGGCGCGCCTGGCCTCGCTCGTCCAGGATGTTGCCTCTTGAAGACCTTCGCGCGGGGACGGATCCATTTCGTCGGCATCGGAGGCGCCGGCATGTCGGCGATCGCGAAGGTGCTGGTGGAGCGCGGGGTGGAGGTGTCGGGCTCGGACCTGAAGCGGTCGCGCGACACGAGCGTGCTCGAGGCGATGGGTGTCCCCGTCCACATTGGCCACGATGCCGCTCTTGTCGAAGGAGCGTCCGTCGTGGTCGTCTCGGCGGCGATCCCGGAGAGCAACCCCGAGCGCCTGCGGGCCCCAGAGCTCGGTGTGCCGGTCGTGACGCGCGGGGAAGCGCTTGCCGCCCTCTTGGAGGGCCGGAGGGCGATCGTCGTGGCGGGCACTCACGGCAAGACCACGACCACGTCCATGGTCGTGTCGATCCTGCGCGCCGCAGGCGAGGACCCCACCTATCTCGTGGGGGGCGGACTGAACGACGTGGGCACCAACGCCCGTTCGGGGGCGAGCGACCTGGCCGTGGCCGAGTCCGACGAGAGCGACGGCTCTTTCCTCCTACTCGACCCACACGTAGCGGTCGTCACCAACGTGGAGTCGGATCATCTCGATCACTGGGGCTCGCTCGAGGCGGTGCGCGCCGCGTTCACGCGCTTCATCGCCCGGGCGGATACATCGGGCGGGGTCGCGGTGCCGGCGGACGACGCCGATCTGCTCGCAGCCGCCACTTCGAGTGGCGCGCCCGTGGTCACTTTCGGAACCGGGGGGGACCTGAACGCCGCGGACATCTCGCTCGCGGCAGGCGGGGCCACTTTCACACTCGAGCGCGCCGCAGAGCGGGTCGACGTGAGACTGCTGGTACCCGGGGCTCA
>JBOGWZ010000064.1:0-6946 GCA_050694075.1 Actinomycetota bacterium
CGAGGATCCGGGTCTCCTCCGGTGAGTGCGTGACGACCGAGATGGCGCCCACTTCTTAGAAGAGGTCGAGCTGTCGGGCCTCCGCCTCCGAGGGAGCGGCCTCCGCCCCGACCGCGACCGCCTCCTCTCGCTCGCTCTCCTCGAGCGCCCGCTTGACCTCCGCGAGGTCGGCCCTAATCGCGTCCACCGGGTGCATGCCCCCGAAGCGACCCCCCCTGAGTGCCGCCGCCGGGTGGAACGTCGGGACCACGACCGCCCCCCGTCGCCGGTAGCGCCGACCGCGCGCCCTGGTGATGCCGATGGGTTGCTCGAGGATGAAACGGGTCGCGAAGTTGCCGAGCGTGACGATCACCTTGGGCCTCATGTGGGCGAGCTGGGCGTCGAGATAGGGGCGGCACGATTCGATCTCGTCGGGCAGAGGGTCGCGGTTGCCCGGGGGCCTGCACTTGATCACGTTCACGATCGCCACCGTGCTGCGATCGAGCCCGATCTCTTCCAGCAACCGGTCGAGGAGCTGCCCCGCGGCCCCCACGAACGGGAGCCCCTGCCGGTCCTCGTGGAAGCCCGGGGCCTCCCCGATGAACAGCACGTCGGAGTCGAGATTCCCGTCCGCCCACACGACCTGGGTACGGCCCTCGGCGAGGCGGCACCTGGTGCAGACCAGTGCGTGGCTACGCACGTCGTCGATATCGACTGAAAGGGGCTCGGGCATCGCCCCGACAGTATGCAGGGCGGGGGGACCGGTCAACCGTTCTCCGAACGATCTTTACGGCCCCCGGGATCCGGAGCCGCAAGGCCTTGCGTTTCGACCAAGACATCAGTTACCTGATCGCAATGAGACGACGGCACCAAACGTCCTAGACAGAGAGGCCGTCACACGGAGGAAAGAGGACAGAGGAGGCAGCCGTGAGCACCGTCGAGGATCCCCAAACCGCCACCAGCGAGGCGCTGGCCGAGCGCCTGTTCGGAGCCACGATCGACACCCTCGAGATCGCGTCGGTCCACATCGGGGGCCGGCTCGGCTTTTACCGCGCGCTTGCGGAAGCGGATGCAACCGCAAAAGAGCTGGCCGATCGCACGGGCACGGCCGAGCGCTACGCCCGCGAGTGGCTCGAGCAGCAGGCCGTGGCCGGCTTCCTCACCGTCGACCAGCCCACGGTTGAGGCCGGGGAGCGCCCCTACAGCCTGCCGGAGTCCTACCGGGCCGTGTTCGTCGACCAGGAAGATCTCAGCTACCTCACGCCGCTCGCCACGCTCGCGGTCGCCGTGATGGGGCCGATGGAATCACTGCTCGAGGCCTACCGCAGCGGCGAGGGGGTCCCCTACGAGGCCTATGGAGCGAACGCGGTGGAAGGGATCGGCTCGATCAACCGGCCGCAGTTCGTCCATCTGCTTGCGGACTGGCTCGCGTCCATCCCGGAGGTGGACCAGCGTCTTCGCACGGCACCGGCCGCCCGCGTCGCCGACGTCGCGTGCGGAACGGCGTGGTCGAGCATCGCCATCGCGCGCGCGTATCCGGAGGTAACCGTCGATGCGATCGACGTCGACGCCGCTTCGATCGAGATCGCGCGAACGAACGTCGCCGCCTCCGGCCTGACCGATCGCGTGCAGCCCATGATCCAGGACGCGAGCGACCCGAGCCTTCCCGACCGCTACGACCTCATCACTATCTTCGAAGCGCTACACGACATGAACCACCCCGTCGAAGCGCTGCGTACCGCTCGCAACAGTCTCGCGGAGGGAGGCAGCGTCGTCATCGCCGATGAGCGGGTAGCGGAGCACTTCGCTGCGCCTGGTGACGAGATCGAACGCTTCAATTACGGATGGAGCGTGCTCCACTGTCTGCCCGTGGGGCTGATCGACAAGGACTCTGCCGGGACCGGCACGGTGATGCGGCCCGACACGTTGCGCACATACGCGACCGAGGCGGGGTTCGGCCGCGCGGACGTGTTGCCCATCGAACACGACTTCTGGCGCTTCTATCGGCTCACGCCGTAGGAGGGGGTCGGGGGGAAGCAGTGAGGCGCCTTGGCGCCGGGGTTCCCCCAGCAAATACAAGGAGACGGTGCGTTCTGCTCAACTCAGGCGGTCGAAAAACGACCCGTGAGTTAGCACGAAACGGTCAGACCTGCAGCTTGCCGTCCTCCATCAAGACGTCCCCGTCGGCCGTGATCCGGCCCCCGCGGCGAAGGTCGCACACCATGTCCCAGTGCACGGCCGATTCGTTGACGCCGCCGGTCTCGGGATACGACGCCCCAACCGCGAGGTGGATCGAGCCGCCGATCTTCTCGTCGAGCAGGATCTCCCCGGTGAAGTCCTCGATCCCGTAGTTCGTTCCGATCCCCAGCTCGCCGAGCACGCGCGCTCCGGGGTCGGTGTCCAGCGTCTTGAGCAGGAACTCCGCGTTGCGCTCCGCCGTCGCGTCCGTGACGCGACCTTCCTCGAACTCGAGCCGGATCCCCTCCACCGCCTGGCCCCCGTAGATCGCCGGGTAGGAGAAGGTGACGACCCCGCGCGTCTGGTCCTCGACCGGACCCGTGAAGATCTCCCCGTCGGGGAAGTTCTCCTTGCCGTCGGCGGCGAGAAAGGTCCGGTCTCCGATGCCCAGATAGAGATCGGTGCCCTCGCCCTCGATGTGGATCTCTCTCCGACCCGACATCCAGTCGAGCAGCCGCTTGTGCCTCTCCGCGACCTTCTTCCATTCGGCAACGGGATCAGCGGCCTCCGCGAAGCACGCCGCATAGTAGAAGTCCTCGTACTCATCGAGGCTCATCTGCGCATCCATCGCGTGCGCCTCGGTGGGGAACAGAGTGACGTTCCACCGCAGCTCCCCTTCTGCCGCACGTTTCATGTATGTGTCCAGCAGATCCTTCCGCGCCCGCGACGCGATCACCTGTCGCTCGGGGTCGGTCTTGGTCAGCTGGCGGGTGTTCGTCTCGCTGATGATCGAGAAGTGCACGTCGACGTTCTCCACGAACCACCGATCCGTCTCCCAGATGAACTCGAGCTGCTCGTCCGACGCGAAGCGGTAGAAGTACGTCTCCGCCCGGGGTATGGAGGCCCTGATCATCGGATGCGCACCGCGCTCCAGGCACCTCCTGTAGAGGGCAAGGATCAATGGCTCGGCCGGGTAGCTGCCGCGGATCGTCACCAGCTCGCCCTTTTGCACCTCGCACGAGTAATCCACGAGGACGTCGGCGACCTTCTCGATTCGTGAATCTCTCATCTACTCTCCTTAGCCCCGAGTACGTCGTCCAAGAATTCGGCAAGCATCTCATTGAACTCGGCGTGTCGCTCCAGCATAGACATGTGCCCGCATCCTTCGAGCATCTGCAGCTCCGCCTTGGGCAGCCCCTCAGCCAGCCGCTCCGAAGCCTCAGGCAAGGTGAGCCGGTCGTGCGTGCCGCCCACGACGCGACAGGGCACGTTTAGCTCCGAGAGCCGCTCGGTCACATCGAAGTCCCGATAAGAGCGCACGAGATCGAAGATCACGTCCGTCGGGGTTTCGGCAAGCATGTCGTAGGTGAAGTCGATCTGGCTCGCGGAGGGACGCGGGCCGAAAGCGGCAAATGCGACTCCCCAGAAGACCGCATCGGAGGGACGGACCACCCGGCGTAGGGCATCGATCCGGCGCGCCTGTGTCCCGACGACGTCGAGCGGCCTCCGCAGCAGGCGTTCGAGGCGTACCGCTACAGCGCCGCCGATGAACGTGTCGACGAGGGGCCCGTGCGTGGTGTTGGCAAGGAAAAGGCCCTTGATCGACGAGCCGAGCAGGTCCGGACGCTCAAGACACAGCCACATCCCGATCATGCCGCCGACCGAATGGCCGACCAGCACCACTTCCTCTAGACCCATCTCCGAGATCAGCGCCCCGAGATCGCTCGCCAGCGTCGGGATCGAGTAGGGCGCCTCGCCTTTGGGCTGCGACAGACCGTGACCTCGGAGGTCGTAGAACACGAGACGATGCTCGCCGACACCGGCCATCTGGTAGTGCCACAGGTCGGTGCGCAGCGCCGAGCCGTGCACGAAGACCGCGGCCTTGGGCACCTGTGGACCGACCTCCTCCACGAACAGGGTCGCGCCGTCCTCGAGTGTGATCCTGCGCGATCTCTGTCCTCGGCGGGATCCGAAGACCTCGCCGGCCTCGGGATCCCTCTGCCTCCTACGTCGGATCGCCAGCCGCTCGGCCGCGATGCCGGCGCCGACACCGAGCGCGGCTCCACCGATGGCAAGGATCCTGTTCCGAGGGATCATGCCGTCCCGTTCAGGTAGAGGCGCGGGACCCGAGACGGGATGCGCGCCGTGACCTCGTAGTTGATGGTTCCGATGTGGCCGGCGAGCTCCTCGGCGGTGACCTGCTCCCCGCCGTCGTCGCCGATGAGGGTTGCGATCGCGCCCACTTCGATCTCGTCCCCACCTACGTCGACCATGAACTGGTCCATACAGATGCTTCCCGAGACGCGATAGCGCGCGCCCCCGATGAGGACGTCGGCCCGTCCCGACAGTCTTCGATCGTAGCCGTCCGCGTATCCCACGGGCACGGTTACGACGCGGCTGGTTCGTTCCAGCTCGTAGGAGAGCCCGTACGAGAGCGCGTCGCCTGCGGGAACGGTCTTTGCCATATTCACGCGGGCTCTAAGACTCAGTGCGGGCTTGAGATCGGCGCTTCCGACGAGTGCGCCACCGGGCCACAGGCCGAAACACGCCAAGCCCGGTCGCACGAGGTCGAAGTGGCTCTCGGGGAGCGACAGCGTCGCCGCCGAGTTTGCGATGTGCCGATACCGCACCGACACGCCGGCCCTCTCCATCCTCCCGACTGTGTCTGCGAACAGATCGATCTGTTTGCGCGTGAACGGATGATCGGGCACCTCCGCAACCGCCAGATGGCTCCATGCCCCTTCGATCTCGACCCCCGGAAGCGACGAGAAGACCGACACGGCGTCTACAACCTGGTCGGCCGGCACTCCCACTCGGTGCATCCCAGTGTCGATCTTTACGTGCACCCCAACCACACGATCGTGCCGGCTCGCCTCATCCGACAGGGCGCGCGCGAACACCTCCGTGTAAACGGTCGGTGTAAGTGAGTTGCCCAGGAGGGCGCCGATGGCCTCCGGCGGAGGCTCGGTGAAGACGTGGATCGGCGCCTCGATGCCGGCATCGCGCAGGTGCAGCGCCTCCGCGACGCGCGCCACGCCCAGTCTTGTTGCCCCCGCCTCGAGCATCGCCCGAGCACACGCAGGGTTGCCATGACCGTACGCGTAGCCTTTGACGACGGCCATCACCTCGGCGCCACGCGCGACGCCTCTGAGCGTAGTCACGTTGTTGCGGATCGCGGCGAGGTCGACCTCGGCCCAGACGGGGTGCCCGCGCGCCGCTACCTGTTCCCTCGTAAGACCGGTCATCTAGGCTCAGGGTAGCGGCGCGAGGACGAGAGAGCGCGCCTCCGGCAACGATTCGGCGACGTCCATCGCCAGGGCCCCCACGTCACCCGTTTCCGACGCCGCCACGCCGCCGGCGATCCCGTGCACGAACACCGACGCCCACGCCGCCACGAAGGGCTCGAGCCCCGCCGCCAGCAGCGCCGCGATGGCGCCGGTCAGCACGTCTCCGGTGCCCGCCGTGGCGAGCTCCGGGCCCCCCGTCGGGTTCACGACCGCCGTTCCATCGGGGGCCGCGGTCACGGTGCGATAACCCTTGAGCACAACGACGCAATCGAACCGCTCCGCGGCGGTCCGGGCCGAGCCGAGCCGGTCCGTCAGCACGTCGCCGGTGGTGACGTCGAGCAGCCGCGCCAGCTCGGCGGGGTGGGGAGTGATGACCGTCTCTCCCGCGCGGTCCTCGAGCGCGGAGGTGTGCCGGGCGAGCACGTTTAGCCCGTCGGCATCCACGACGACGGGAAGGTCCACCTTCGCGAGCGCCTCCTCCACCAGCGCTCGCTGCCCTTCCCCGCGCCCGAGGCCCGGCCCGAGCGCGAGCGCGGCCGCGCGCTCGAGCGTCTGAGAGAACGAGGCCAGAGCCTCGGGGCCCAACACGTCGGAGTCGGTGACCACCTCCGATAGCACCTCCGGGAGCACGCTCGCCACAGCCGCATCGACCTCGGCGGTGCCGCCCACGGTTGCGTACCCGGCCCCCATGCGGACGGCTCCGCGCGCCGCAAGGATGGCTGCGCCCGTCATCCCGCGCCGGCCGGCAAGCAACGCCACCGCCCCCGAGCTGCGCTTGTGCGCATCCATGGCCCTGGCCGGCAATACCGCGGCGACGTCTCTTTGTCCGGCCATGAAGGTTCTTGCGCCGGTGACGCGGATGCCGATATCGGCGACCTCGACCGCGCCGGCGCGCAGAGCTCCCGGCGGAAGCGCGGTTCCGAGCTTCTCGGCGGCCATCGCAACCGTAACTTCGGCGCGCACCGCGGGCCCTTCGACCGCTCCCGTGCCACCGTTCACGCCGGAGGGGACATCGACCGCCACCACCGGCGCGCCACACTCGTTGATCGCGTCGATGGCTTCGGCCGGCAGACCCTCGGCTTTCCCCGTGAATCCGGTGCCGAAGATCGCGTCCACGACGACGTCGGCCGCCCGAAGGCGGGCGGCGTCGAAATCCTCGACGCGGAGACCAGCCGCTCGGAGACGCCGGAGGTGCTCGGCGGGCGCGCCGGTGGCTTCCCTCGGATCGGCCACCGCCATGCAGACGACGCCGAGGCCTTCACCGGAGAGCACGCGCGCGGCCGTGAACCCATCGCCACCGTTGTTCCCCTTGCCGCAGACGACGGCCGCACGCTTCCCGTAGCGGGAGCCGGAGACGCGTATCGCGGCGCGCGCCGTGGCGCGACCGGCGCGTTCCATCAGGACCTCGACCGGCGTGCCGCCGCTGATCGCGGCGTCGTCGGCTCTCGCCATCTCCTCAGGGGAAAGCAGCGGCCGCATCGGGGAGTGAGCTACGGGCTGGA
>JBOGWZ010000065.1:0-6929 GCA_050694075.1 Actinomycetota bacterium
CGTGCTGGTCGCCGTGTACGGCGCTGGAGAGGCACTTTTCATGCCCGCCTTCAGCGCCATCGTTCCCGACGTCGTCTCGAGGGATCTACTGATCGAGGCGAACTCCCTGGAGAACCTCGTCCGGCCCATAGCCATCCGTATCGTTGGTCCCGCGATAGGAGGGGTAACGGTGTCCGCGTGGGGACCCGGTGAGGCTTTTGTGATCGACGCGGCGACGTTCGCGGTCTCGGGGGTGGCGGTGTTGCTCATGGTGCCTCACCCGGTGGAGAGCAAGGGCAAAGCGACGCTCTCGACAGCCGTGGCCGAGATCGCGGAGGGCTTCCGCTTCATCCGCTCGCGGACGTGGCTGTGGGCGGGGCTCGCGGCGACGGCGATCGGCTTGCTGGCGTTCTCCGGACCGTGGCAAGTGCTGGTGCCGTTCGTCGTGAGGAACCAGATGGGTGGCGATGCCGGCGACTTCGCGCTGGTGCTCGGTGCGGCCGGAGCGGGAGCGATCGTCGCGTCGACCGTCGTGGGAAGCCGATCGATACCGCGTGGCCCGATCGTCTACATCTTCGGCACTTGGTCGATAGGCACCTTGCTGCTGGCGGCGATGGCTCCTGCGTCGTCGGTGTGGCAGGCGGCGACGGTCGCCTTCTTCATCCTGGGCTTGGTGACGGCCGGTCAGATCGTGTGGTCCACGCTCCAGCAGACGCTCGTGCCGCGGGAGCTGCTGGGACGAGTAGCGAGTGTCGACTGGTTCGTCTCCACCAGCCTCATTCCCGTCTCCTTCATCGTGGTCGGCCCGCTCGCGGAAGGGGTTGGTGCGGACGTCGCTCTCGTGGGTGCGGGAGTGCTAGGGGCGGCGGGTTTCATCGTCTTCTTGCTGATCCCGGGTACGCACGATCTGACCGCGGTCAGAGGGATCGAGTAGGGAGCTCTCCGTTCCGGATATCCCGTGTCCGGCTGTGCTACCGTTTCGCCCGCTATAGAAAGGGGTGCAGACGCGCCCACAGCAGAAAGGAAGTGTAGTGGCACAGGGTGTGGTCAAGTGGTTCAGCAACGAAAAGGGCTACGGCTTCATCTCGCAGTCCGACGGTGAAGACGTCTTCGTACACTTCTCCGCCATCGAGACCGATGGTTACAAGTCGCTCACACAGGGCCAGGAAGTCGAGTTCGAGGTTACGGAAGGGCCCAAGGGAAAGCAGGCTGCCAACGTCCGACCGATCTGAAAACAGTCAACCGAGAACACAACAAGCCCCCGGTCTCATCCGGGGGCTTCTTACTTGTCGCCGCCCCGGCTCCCTCCGCCTCCTCCGGCGAACTCGAGCCTGAGTTGCGCCACTGTCTGGCGGAGGGCCGGCCCGGCATCTCCGAGACGCTCTCCCACCCCGTCCACGATCGCCGCGAGCGCATCGATGGCCAGGCGGGCCTCTTCGGTGCTCCCGGCGTCGATCTTGGTCGCAGCCACGTTGGCGAGGGTGACCGCCACGTTCAGCACCCAGTCGCGCGCCGGCGCCCGGGCGACCTCTTCAGCGATCTCGCGCGCCTGAGCGTGCTCACGGCCCGGTTGCTCAACGGTCGTCGGTGTCTCGACGGTCGGCGCGCGCGGTTCCGTTCGCTCTGTTCGGGCATCCGGTTCGGGCCGCGCGCCGCCGGCGCTGACGCGCTTGTCCACGACCCGGGGCCGAGGTCGCTCCTCTTGGGGTCCTTCTCTCTCCATGGCGCCTGCCTTATACTCTCGCGTCTGAACGATCGCCAAGAAGGGGTTATTCGGCCCCTCACCTCCCGGCAGGAAATCCCGGAACGCTCCCGGGGTCGAGTCGCAGGGGTCAGTGTGCGAGCAGGCGGGAAGGCTCCGTCCTCGCAGGGCCGGTGACGTCCGGTGTCTTGGCGTCATCGGCTTTTTCGCGTCTATAGGTCGAGCAGGAGGAGCGCCGTATCGTAGAAGAACTGAGGATCAACGATCGCATCCGTGTCCCGCGCGTGCGGGTCGTGGGTCCCGATGGAAATCAGGTGGGGATCCTCGAGACGAAGGATGCGCTCGCTTTGGCCGAGGAGCAGGACCTCGATCTCGTCGAGGTGGCTCCTACCGCCGACCCGCCCGTTTGCCGGATCATGGACTACGGCAAGTACAAGTACGAGCAGGCGGTCAAGCAGCGGGAGGCCCGCAAGAAGCAGTCGTCCATAGTCGTCAAGGAGATGAAGATGCGGCCGAAGATCGGCCTCCACGACTATGACACGAAGAAGGGTCACGTGGTGAGGTTCCTGCGTCAGGGAGCGAAGGTGAAGGTGACGATCATGTTCCGGGGTCGGGAGACGGTTCACCCAGAGAACGGCGAAAGGTTGCTTCTGCGTCTGGCCGACGATGTCTCGGAGCTGGCCAAGATCGAGACGCCCCCGAAGCTGGACGGCCGCAACATGACGATGTCTCTGATCCCCTACAAGGAGGCCATTGTCCCCAAGCCGAAGATCGAGCCGAAGCCGCGGGCGCCCCGGAGGCAGCCGGAGGCTGAACCGGAGGCCGAGCCGGAGACGCAAAAACCGGTCAAGGTGACGAGGGCCGAGGGAGGGTAGCGATGCCGAAGATGAAGACTCACAGGGGCGCGGCCAAGCGCTTCAGGCTCTCGCCCCGCGGCAAGATCCGCCGGCGCCGCGCCTTCATGGGCCACAACTTCGGAAAGAAGTCGTCGAGGCGTAAGCGACGCCTGACGCCGTTCGGCGAGGTGTCCAAGGAGGATGCCAAGAAGATCCGCCGTCTGCTCGGCGAGTAGCGACATCTAGGAGGCTGCAGATGCCACGTGCTAAGAGAAGCGTCGCCGGGCGCAAGAGGCGCCGTGAGGTCCTCAAGAGGGCGAAGGGCTACTACTCATCGCGCGGAAAGCATGTACGCGCGGCGCGCGAGCAGGTCATGCATTCGGGCGTGTACGCGTTCCGGGACCGGCGCGCCCGCAAGGGGGAGTTCCGAAGATTGTGGATCACGCGCATCAACGCGGCGGCGCGGATCAACGGTCTCAGCTACAACCGCTTCATGGCGGGCCTGAGGATCGCCGAGGTCGAGGTCGACCGGAAGATGTTGGCGGAGCTGGCGGTCAACGATCCGGACGCGTTCGCCGCGCTGGCGAAGGTCGCGCGCGAGTCGCTCGAGAAGGCCTCCTGACGAAACTGGTTACCAGCGCGCGCAACGCCGAGGTCATCGCCGCGCGCAAACTCCTTCGGCGCAAGTACCGAGACCTGGAGGGTGAGTTCCTAGTAGAGGGTCGCCGCGCTGTGCTCGATGCCCTGAGGTCACGGGCAGAGGTAACGAAAGTCTTCGTCTCGACCGACGCCGACGGGGCAGAGGAGATAACCGAGGCGGCTCGCTCCGCGAGTGTGCGGGTAGTGGAAACGTCGAGGAGCGTCGCAGCATCGCTGTCGGATTCCGTGACCCCGCAGGGGATCGTCGCGGTGGTGCATGCCCCCGCCTCCGACCTCTCCGCGATACCGCAGAACGCAGACCTCGTCGTGGTGCTCGCGGCGGTTCGAGACCCGGGCAACGCCGGCACGCTAGTGCGTTCGGCGGTCGCCGCGGGAGCCCACGCGGTGGTGTTCGGGGCCGGTTCGGTGGACCCGTTCGGACCGAAGACGGTTCGTGCGGCAGCCGGATCGTTCTTCTCGGCGACCGTCATCCGAGACATCGACGTGCCCGCGGCCCTGGCCCATCTGCACACTGCAGGTTTCTCGCTGGTGGGCGCCGACGCGCGGGCATCCACGGCCCCCGAGCAGGTGGACCTCACGACCAGAGTCGCTCTCGTCGTCGGCAACGAGGCGTGGGGACTGCCGGCCGAGATGAGGGATCTGCTGGACGTCACGGTCGGCATCCCGATGCCCGGCCCGGTTGAGTCGCTCAACGTCGGCATCGCGGGCTCGATCCTGCTGTTCGAAGCCGTACGCCAGCGGAGAAGGGCCCACTAGTATCCTCGGCCTTCGATGAGTGACGTCCGCTTCGCCGAACTGATCGGCAAGATCGCCCATGAACTGCGTTCCCCACTAACCTCGGTCAAGGGGTTCTCGGCGACGCTCATGAAACGCTGGGATCGCTTCACCGACGAACAGCGACTGCAGTTCGTGCAGACCATCCACGCCGACGCCGAGCGGATGGGTCGGATCGTGTCCGAGGTGCTCGACTTGGCGCGCCTCGAAACGGGACGTCTGGAGCTGAACCTCGCGACACTCGACCTCGCCGGCGTGATGGAGAAGGCCGCCTCGAACGTCGCCGGGCTGGCGGGTGCGGAGCGGGTGACGATAGACGTCGAGCCGGGTCTGGTCGCCTGGGCGGATGCGGACCGCCTGGAGCACGTCCTGACGAACCTCGTTGAGAACGCGATCAAGTTCTCAGACTCGGGCGCGATAACGGTGAGCGGACGCAGCGTCGACGGCTGGGTCGAGCTGAGCGTCACCGATGAGGGCATCGGGATAGAAGAGGACCGCATAGCCGACCTGTTCTCGGGCCCGGCCCCCGCGGGGCAGAGGACCGGACCGTCCGGGAGCGGTCTCGGCCTGTACCTCACCCGTCTCCTCGTCGAGGCTCACGGTGGAACGATCGCGGTGAGCAGTGAACCGGGAGGGGGCTCGACGTTCACGGCCCGTATCCCGCAGGAGAGAGTCGGGTGACCGAGGATCTGCGCGCGGAGCTCGAACGGGCGCGCGACGAAGGTCGCCGCATGATCGAAGGCTCGCAGGATCTCGCCGCGCTCGAGGAGGCGCAGGTCCGCGTGCTCGGCAGGAAGGCACCGTTGTCGGTTGCACGCGGCCGGCTGCGCGAGGTCCCCGATGAGGCTCGAAGGGACCTGGGGCGGCTCGCCAACGAGATCCAGACCGAGCTGGAAGAGACGCTCGCGGGGAAGCGGAGGCTGTTCGAGGGGCACGAGCGTGAGCTGCGGTGGGAACGTGAGCGGATAGACGTAACCTTGCCGGGGGACGCGCCGGCGATCGGCGGCATCCATCCGCTCACGCGCACGATCTGGAAGATCGTCGACATCTTCATCGGACTCGGCTACCGGTTGGTCGAGGGCCCGGAGGTCGAGTTCGCGACGTACCTCTTCGACGCGCTCAACATGCCCGAAAGCCACCCCGCGCGGTCCCCGCTCGACACGTTCTTCGTTCAGGGCAGCGACGGTCGGCTGGTGGTGCGAACGGAGACATCGGCGGCGCAGATCCGCACCATGGAAGCCCAGCCACCCCCCGTCTACGTCGTCGTCCCGGGCCGCGTGTACCGGCGCGAGACGGAGGACGCGACTCACCTAGCAGGCTTCACCCAGATCGAGGGTCTCGCCGTGGACGAGGGGATCACGATGGGGGATCTCAAGGGATCGCTCGAGGTGTTCGCGCACGAGATATTCGGCAGGGACCTCGACGTGAGATTCCGCCCTCACTTCTTCCCGTTCACCGAGCCGTCGGCCGAGATGGACGTCCAGTGTTTCCAGTGCCGCGGCTCGGATCCGAGATGCCGCATGTGCAAGGGCGAGGGATGGATCGAGATCCTCGGCTGCGGCATGGTCGATCCCGCGCTGTTCGAGTGGGTCGGATACGACCCGGAGCGCTACACGGGTTTCGCCTTCGGGATGGGGGTAGAGCGCATCGCGGCGCTCGCTCACGGCGTCCCGGACATCCGCTACTTCTGGGAGAACGACCTGCGCTTCCTCAGGCAGTTCGAGGGTGTCGTATGAGGGTGAGCCTCTCGTGGCTGCGGGACCTCGTGGACATCGACGTCCCCGTCGAGAAGCTCGTCGAGCTGCTCGACATGTCGGGCACGAAGGTCGAGGCGACGCACCGACCCACGCGCGTCGAGGGCGTGGTGGTGGCGGAGGTCGTGGAGGTACTGGATCACCCCGGCGCGGACAACCTCGTGGTGGTCGAGGTCTCGACCGGCGACGCGCAAGAGCGCGTCGTGTGCGGAGTGCGTAATTTCTCCGCCGGTGATCGCGTTCCGCTGGCTCGCGTCGGTGCGCGTCTCGGCGATATGGCGGTGTCCGAACGCGAGATTCGAGGCCAGCCAAGCCGCGGGATGCTGTGCTCGCCGGCCGAGCTCGGGATCTCGACGGACCACTCGGGCATCATGGTTCTGCCCGACGATTCGGAGCTCGGAGCCGACGTCTCGACTCTGCTCGGACTCAACGACACCGTGCTCGAGCTCGAGATCACCCCGAACCGCCCGGACTGCATGAGCATGCTCGGGGTCGCGCGCGAAGTCGGCGCCCTTCTCGGCCACGACGTGAAGGTTCCGACCGTGGACCTGGTAACCGCCGACGACGTGACGTCGCCCGTGTCGGTGGAGATAGAGGACCCACGCGGGTGCCCTCGCTTCGTGGCTCGCTACATCGCAGACGTGAAGATCGCCCCATCGCCTGCGTGGGCCGCCCGCCGTCTCGTGGCGGGGGGCATCCGTCCGGTCTCGAACGTCGTCGATGCCACGAACTACGTGATGCTCGAGCTCGGTCATCCCCTCCACGCATTCGACGCGGCGCGGATCCACAAGCAGAGGATCGTCGTACGCCGCGCCAAGGCGGGGGAGCGGTTCACCACCCTCGACGGGGTCGAGAGGCGACTGCACAAGGAAGACTTGGTGGTGGCGGATCCCCGGAAGGCGTTGGGGATCGCCGGAGTAATGGGCGGCGAGCATTCGGAGGTCTCGGATCAGACCTCGGACCTGATCCTGGAATGCGCCTACTGGGATCCCGACTCGATCGCGTTCACGAGCCGGCGGCACCTCCTTCGGACCGAGGCCTCCGCCAGGTTCGAAAGGGGCGCGGACCCCGAGGACGCGCCCGTGGTCACGGCGCGCTGCGCGCAGTTGATCGCCGAGCTCGCCGGAGCGCGCGTCTCGACCGAGATCGTCGATCGGTACGTCGCCCCCATCGAGCGGCAGGTGATCCGTTTGCGTCCCCAGAGGACCGTCGCGGTCCTCGGTC
>JBOGWZ010000066.1:0-6885 GCA_050694075.1 Actinomycetota bacterium
CGCGCCTTGCGGATCTTGATGATGTCGTCGAGGAAACCCAGCGCGCCGAACGCGGTGATCGTCGAGATCGCGAGGATCCCGGAGTCGGAGGCCGGCGATATGCCGGTGGTGCCGATGTGACCCAGGATGTATCCGGCGATCGTCCCGCCCAAGATCACGAGACCACCCATCGTCGGCGTTCCGCGCTTCTCGTAATGGGCTTTGGGACCCTCCTCGCGGATCAGCTGGCCCCAGCCTCGGCGGCGGAAGCTCTTGACCGCGAGTGGGGTGCCGAACAGCGCGAAGACGAGACCGATCACACCGGCGACCAAGATGTTGGTCATTTCCCTACCTTCCACCCCACCCTTGAGAGAGCCGCGCGCGCGACATTTCGGTCATCGAATGGGATCTTCCGATCCGCGAACTCTTGCCCGGTCTCGTGACCCTTGCCCGCGATCACGACGACGTCGCCCGGGCGCGCCTCGGCGACCGCGGCGCCGATGGCCTCAGCTCGATCGACGAAGGCCGCGTCCGGGCCACCGGCTTTCTCCGCGATCACTCCCTCGATGATCTGATCGATGATCGCAGCGGGATCTTCGCTGCGGGGATTGTCCGAGGTCACGATCACGAAGTCGGCCAGGCGCGCTGCGACCGATCCCATCAAAGGCCGTTTCGCGCGGTCACGATCGCCTCCCGCACCGAATGCACAGATCACCCGACCCCCACCGCGCGCGGCAACCTCCCGAGCGGCGCGCAGCACGTTGTCCAGTGAGTCGGGCGTATGCGCGTAGTCCACGATCACCGCGAACGGTTGACCCGCGTCGATCGACTCGAAGCGGCCGGGAACCCCGACGGTCCCACCGAGACCACCCTCGATGGCTTCCAGTGACAGGCCCGCCTGGAGTGCGATCGCAGCCGCACCGAGACAGTTGTAGACGTTGAAGCTGCCTACCAGCGGCGACTCGATAGTCACGTCTCCCTTAGGCGTGACTATCCGGAAGCTGCTACCGGTGGGCGTCAGCTCGACGTCCTCGGCGCGCACGTCTGCCGTGCGATCCATCCCATAGGCGAGCGTGGGGATGGTCGACTCCGCCAACAGTCTGCGCCCATAGAGATCGTCGACGTTGACCGCACCTTTGTCGGCGCGCTCGGGCGTGAACAACGACCTCTTGGCGCCGAAGTAATCCTCCATCCCGTCGTGGAAGTCGAGGTGGTCCTGCGACAGATTCGTGAAACCCGCAACGGCGAAACGTATCCCCTCGATCCGATGCAGCACGAGCGCGTGAGACGTAACTTCCATCGCGACGGTGTCGACATCTGCGCCGACCATCTCGCCTAGAACCCTTTGCAGGTCTATCGAGTCGGGAGTGGTTCGGATCCCGGGGAGCACCCGATCGGCGACGTGTGTCTCGATGGTTCCGATCAGTCCCGCGACGCGACCCTCTGCCCGGATGATGGACTCCAGCAGGAACGTCGATGTCGTCTTTCCGTTCGTTCCCGTCACCCCGAGCAAGAGCAGGGAATCCGCGGGATCGCCGAAGAGGTGAGCCGCGCATCGCCCCGCGGCCCTGCGCGCATCGCTCACAACGAGTTCCGGGACGCCCATCTCCAACACTCGCTCGACCAACAGACCGACCGCTCCCGCGTTCACGGCGTCCGCGGCGTACAGATGACCGTCGGTGAGCGCGCCGGGGATGCAGCAGAACAGGTCACCCGGTCGAACCTGGCGTGAATCGTGCGTCAGACCGAAGATCTCGGTTGCTGCGTCACCGCGGATCTCAACCACGAGGTCACCGGCTGCTCGCGCGAGTCGATCCAGGCTGCTCTTCATCGCGCCGGTCATGTATGGAACCTAGTGCCCCGCCCACAAACATGATGGGGCTTCTGGCGGCGAAAAGGCTGCACATCGCGGCGTTCTCCGTCGGGCACGTACCCATGGGTACGCACCCTCCCTGCGGCCTTGCGCTGCTTGCTTTTCACTCGCCAGAACCTCGCAAACGTTTCTGGGGGAGCACTAGTCGTGGGCGGCGGGCTCTTGCGCGATGTCCGCTTGGATCTCGCGCACCGCCTTCTCAGCGTTCCCCGTGGGAGCGATACCCAAGTGGCGGAGAGCGAACTCCATGATCGTCTTGAACGTAGGGGCCGCAGTGGACCCACCCCATATCGGACTGGGATCGTCCAGCGTGACGAGAACGACGATCGAGGGCCTCGCCGATGGAGCGAACCCGGCGAAGGAAGCCACGTAGGACGAGCCATAGCCGCCACCGGGTAGCGGCTTCTGCGCCGTGCCGGTCTTGCCGGCCACGTCGTAGCCCGGGATCTGAGCTTCGACGCCGGTGCCATGCCCGACCACACCGAGAAGGATCTTCCGCATCTTGCGCGCGGTGGACGCCGAGACGATCCTTCTACTCGCCGGCTCCGAAGACGGCTGGATCTTTCCATCCGAATCGAGCGTCGCGTAGAGCAGCTTGGGCTCGACGGAAACGCCGCGGTTCGCGAGCGCCGCATATGCGCTGATCATTTGTAGAGGGGTCACTGCGATGCCCTGTCCGATCGGGATGGTCGCGATCGTGGGACCGGTCCAATCCTCGCGATCGATAACGATGCCCGGCGACTCACCGGGGAAGTCGAGCCCGCTCTTCGAACCGAAGCCGAACTTCCGCACGTAGCGGTCGAGTCGGGCTTCGCCCAGCTGCAGACCGATCTGGATCGTCCCCACGTTCGAGGACTCCTGGATGATGTCGGCCACGGTCATCCTCGCGGTCGCGTGCGGATGCGAGTCGTTGAACTCACGGTCGGAATACTGATAGGTGTCCGGGACCACAAACGTCGACTGGGGCGTAACCACCTTCTCCTCGATCGCACCGGAGGCGGTGATGATCTTGAAAGCCGAGCCCGGTTCGTAGACGTCGGTGAGAGCGCGGTTGCGGAGAGCTAGCGTCGAGTATTGCCCCGGCGTGTTGGGGTCGAAGTCGGGGACGTTCGCGAGAGCGAGTATCTCGCCGGTCTGCGGCCGCATCACGATCGCCGTCGCCGACTCCGCGTGGTACCGGCGGGCCGCGTCGGCCAGCGTCAGCTCCGTGAAGTACTGGAGCTCCTTGTCGATGGTCAGGAACAGGTTGCGGCCCGGAACGGCTCTCTCCGCTGCATGCTGCAACTCCATCGCGCCGCCGGCGTCCTGCTCGATCACCATGCGGCCCGGCTGTCCTTGCAGGATCGAGTCGTATTGCTTCTCCACGCCTTCGAGCCCCTTGCCGTCGATGTCGGCGAAGCCCAGGAGATGCGACGCCAGACGTCCACCCGGATACATGCGCGCGGGTTCATCCTTGAGGTAGATGCCGGGGAGATCCAATCGTTTGATCTTGCGAGCGGTCTCGGGATCCACGCGGCGAGCGATGAAGTCGAACTGATCGCCGGGGAAATCGGACTCCAGCTTCTCCTCGATCTCCGCCGACCGCACGTCCAGGACGCGCGCAAGTCGCTCTGCAGTCTCTTTCGGGTCGTCGAGATGGACGTGATCGGTGTAGACCATGGTGAGGTCGACCGAGATCGCCAACGGCTCACCGGCACGATCGAGGATCGCGCCGCGACGCGCCGGTAACACGATCTCCCTCTCTTGCTGCTGGGCCGCGAGAGCCGCGTAACCGGGCGCCTCGACGATCTGGAGCACGACAAGCCGCGTGCCCATCGCGAGGAAAGCCAGCGAGAAGATGACGAATGTGGCGACGAGTCGGCGCGCCGACCGTGTCATGCGCCGGCGCTTCGAAGGTCTTCCACGAACGCCGCGGGGCTGGGCCCGCGGCGATGAACCACCGCGGACAGCGGGCGCTTGCGCCCGCGGCGATTGGCGAAATGACAAAGAGGCCGACCGACGGGTCGACCCCTTTCTTGGTGGCGTTCTTCTGTTGGGTGGCATCTAAGGCGACGCTCCGACGCTCGCGGCGGAGCGGAGGCCCCCAGAAGCCCGGGCCGGTTCGCTGCCCTCTTGCACAGTCCCCTTTGCGATCGGTTCCCCGACCCTTACGTCGGCCACGACGTACTCGACGGTGCCGGGGGGTGGATCGACCATGTCCAGGTTCGTCCGGGCGTAGCGCTCCACCCGAGCCGCACTGTCCAGATGTGCCGCCTCGAGGAGGAGCTCCTCGTGCTTGGCCTCTTGGACGGCCATCTGCTTGCGCACTTTCGCCAGCTCGAACGCGGACTGGGCGAGAAGAACTCTTTCCAGCAGCACGCCCACAACGATGGCACCACAGAGCAGCGCGGAGGCGGCAATCGCAGCCGCTTTCCGGCGCGCAGTCGAGCGCGTCGAAGGCTTCGACCTAAGGCGGCGTTCGACGACGCTGAGATGACGCTTCTTCTGACTGTGTTGTCTGCGAACGGACTCGGCGCGGGCGCTCATGCGGGTTGCTTCTCCGTTCCGAGGCGTTCGGCGGCGCGCAGCTTCGCGGCCGAGGCACGTGGGTTGCTCTCGATCTCAGCGCGCGGAGGACGGACCGGACGACGCGTCAGGACGCGGATCCGGGCCTCTGCTCCGCACGTGCACACCGGGAAGTCGGGCGGGCAGGTGCACTTGCCGACTTCGCTCGCGAATGCGTTCTTGACGATCCGGTCCTCGAGTGAGTGGTAGCTCAGGACCGCGACGCGGCCCCCGGGCTCCAGCACGTCGATAGCAGTGCGCACCGCGGTCTCGAGCTGGCTGAGCTCCTGATTGACCTCGATGCGGATCGCCTGGAAGGTGCGGCGCGCCGGATGACCCCCGGTGCGGCGCGCGGGGGCCGGGATCGCGCGCTTGACCACATCGGCGAGAGCGGTAGTGCCCTCGATCGGGCGCGCGTCCACGATCGCTCGCGCGATCCTCTTTGCGAACCTTTCCTCGCCGTACCGTCGGATCACACGCGCCAGCTCGTCCTGCGGGTACTCGTTCACGACGGTGGAGGCGGTAAGCGGAGCGGAAGTGTCCATCCTCATATCGAGCGGCCCTTCGTTGCGGAAGCTGAACCCGCGTTCGGGCCGGTCGAGCTGGGGTGAGGAAACTCCAAGGTCGAATAGGACTCCGCGAACCGACGGAATCCCGAGTCGTTCCAGTACGGACGAGAGGCTCGCGAAGTCTGCACGATCGATCCGTACGCGTTGTGTGTACGCGGCGAGGTTGGTCCGACTCTCCTCCACGGCCTCTGCATCGCGGTCGATCCCGACCAGCTCGAAGTCCGGCGCGGCTTCGAGGAGAGCACGGGCGTGGCCCCCTCGTCCGAGCGTCGCGTCGACGAGGATCCCTCCCCGCTGCAGAGCGGGCAGGAGCAGCTCGACGATCGCGTCGGTGAGGACCGGCCGGTGTTCCACATCGTTATCTCAATGCCTTCACGGCGATCGCCGCGATGCCGAGGAACCCACCCACCGACGAGCCCGTCACGGCGAGAAGCGCGAAGCCTTGCGCGATCTCTCGGGCCGTCTCGTAAACAGAGATGCTCTTGTTCATCACTTCTCCCCCTTCGCCTAGAAATTGACCCCGCGCTCGGACATGGCCTGCGCGAGATCCGAGAACTGCTCTTCGTCGACCGAGTCGCGCTGTTGTTCCCATCGTTCCGGCGACCAGATCTCCCCCCGATTCAGCGCGCCGATGACGATCGCGTCCCTGGTGATCCCGGCCAGGTCGCGCAGTCGTTGCGGAACGGTGATCCGGCCCTGCTTGTCGACCTCGTCTTCGTGCGCCGAAGACGAGACCATCCGTACGAAGTTGCGGGCGTCGCGTGACGAGGAACCGGCGGACAAGAGTTTCGTCTGCATCTCGTCCCAGCCCTCCTGAGACCAGACCGCGATGCAGTCCTCCAGCCAGCGGGTCAGGACGACTCGGCTCCCGGTGAGCTCGTCCCGCATGCGCGACGGAACGATCAAACGCCCCTTCGCGTCGATCGCGTGGCGAAACTCCCCGGTGAAAGACAACCAACCGACTCCCCTTCATTCCGGGGGATCCGCTCGCGCAAGCGCTCGCTACAAGTCCCCCGAGTCCCCCTGTGGACTGGGCACCTCGTGGATGGCGGTGTGGGCTGAGGGCTTGTTCCCCACTTTCCCCCACAACGCTCCACTTAGTGGGGAGATTGAGCCCTACAGACCCCAAAGTCAACGTTTACGTGGTCAATTACATACTTGTAATTAGGACATGCGCCTCAGGACGCGCCGATACGTGTGTTTACGTTCGTTTGCCTAACGGAAGAGCGGGAGGCTTAGGCGGGGACGCGGGCGCGGCGGCGCTTGGGGCGCGCCAGGTAGGGCTCCCACTGCGGATCCACGTTGTCGACCGCCACGACGATCCAGACGCTGTCGTGGGGCGGCTGAGGGGCTCTGCGGAGCTTCAGGCCCACGTCGCCGGGGGTGCGATTCTCCTTGCTGGAGTTACAGGGGCGGCAGGCGGCCACGACGTTGTCCCACGTGTGGCCCCCTCCCCTGCTCTTGGGGATGACGTGGTCGACGTTTTCGGCCGGACGGCCGCAGTACTGGCACTCGAACTCGTCCCGCACGAAGACGGCCCGGCGGGACAGCGAGGCTCGGGAGCGGTAAGGGACCTTCACGAAATAGTTGAGCCGGACGACCGAGGGGGCCTGGATCTCGAGATGCTCGGAGCGGAAGATGTGCCCGTTCGTGTGGACGACCTCGGCCTTGCCCTTCAGGGCGAGGACCAGCGCCCGCCGGATCCCTACGACGCACAGCGGCTGGTAGGACGCATTCAGGACCAAAGCTCTTCCCAAAGTGCGCCGAGTATATAGAGGCCGCCTTGGTTTCCGGCCCTTTTAGTCCTCGCCGAACGTCAAGACGTTCGGCGCTCGCGCAGGCCTCAGGGCGTCGAGACGTTCGGCGCTCGCGCAGGCCTCAGGGCGTCGAGACGTTCGGCGCTCGCGCAGGCCTCAGGGC
>JBOGWZ010000067.1:0-6826 GCA_050694075.1 Actinomycetota bacterium
ATGCCCTCGAGGGCCTCCTTGACCTCGTCGAGCTTGAAAGGCTTGATCACCGCTACGACGACCTTCATCACGCCGTACCCCCCTGCGGCACGCGCACGGTGGCCGGCTGAGGAGAGGGAGCGATCGCCCCCTGCTCATGAGGTGCCGTAACACCCACCCCCTCCGTGAAGGAGTAGCCCACCTCGGAGTGTTGCGTGAGGTCGAGACCGGAGATCTCCTCTTCTTCGGTCACGCGCAAACCCACGACCGCGTCGACGACCTTCACGATGATCATGGTCATCACGAAGGCGAAAGCGATCGTCGCTCCGACGGCGACGACCTGCTTGCCGAGCAGCGTGAACCCACCGCCGGCGATGAGGCCGTCTGCGCCGAACTCGTTGTAGGCGACGTCCGCGAAGACCCCGACGAGAAGCGAGCCGACGATTCCGCCGACAAGGTGAACGCCGACGACGTCGAGCGAGTCGTCGTAACCGAGCCTGAACTTGAGACCGACCGCCCACGAGCAGACCGCGCCGGCGACAAGACCGATGGCGATCGCGGCCATCGGACCCACGTACCCGGACGGAGGAGTGATTGCGACCAGACCTGCGACCGCTCCAGACGCGACGCCCAGAGAGGTCACCTTCCGGTCCTTGCGCGAGTCCATCAACGCCCAGCCGCACGCTCCGGCTGCGGCCGCGACGTTCGTTGCAAGGAAGGCGGACCCAGCGAGCCCGTTGGCCCCGAGGGCGCTCCCGGCGTTGAAACCGAACCACCCGAACCACAGTATGCCGGCGCCCAGCATCGTCATGGTCAGGTTGTGGGGGATGAATGCCTCCTTGCCGAATCCCCTCCGCTTGCCGATCAGGAGGACGGCGGCGAGCGCGGCGATCCCGGCGTTGATGTGAACGACCGTGCCGCCGGCGAAGTCAAGGGCTCCGAGCTTGAAGAGCCATCCTTCCGGATGCCACACCCAGTGGGCGATCGGCGCGTAAACCAGAAGCAGCCACGCCGCCATGAACGCGATGTAGCCCGAGAACTTCATCCGCTCGGCGAACGCTCCCGTTATGAGCGCCGGAGTGATGATCGCGAACATCATCTGGAAGGTCGCGAACGCGCTGTGCGGGACGGTCGCGCCGAGCCCCGCGGGGTGAGGATCGCTGCCGACGCCCGAGAAACCGAGGTGGTCGAGGCTGCCGATGAGTCCTCCAATGTCGGGCCCGAAGGCAAGCGTGTAGCCCACGATCACCCACAAAACCGAGATCAGCCCCATGGCGAACACGCTGTGCATGAGCGTGCCGAGGACATTCTTCGACCTGACCATCCCAGCGTAGAAGAGGGCCAGCCCGGGCGTCATGAACAGCACCAGTGCGGAGGACGCGAGCACCCACGCGGTATCGCCCGTATCCATACACAACCCCTTTCGCTATACGACCGTCGAGGGATAGGTCTATGGGTCGGGTGTTTCAGTAGTGTTTCGTTGCCGTTTCCCGTCCGTAAAGAAAGGAGGGCCCTTTCTGATCGCACCAGCTCCCGCAATAAGGGAGCTCATGCGATCAGTTCGGGGAATCCATGGACTTCGACCGAGTCTGCAGCGTGATCGACGAGCTCTCCGCTCGAGTGGCGGGGATGATCCGCACGGCCCCGGATCCCTCGGCCCCCGCGGTGGGCGAGTGGAGCCTCGAGGAGCTGGCCGCCCACCTCGCGGCCATGAGTGAGCTGCAGCGGGCCTATGCCGCGGGCGAGGGCTCGCCGGTGGCGTCCTTCGACGGGCTCGCCGCCTTCAACGAGGAGCGATTGCGGGAGTACGTCTCGGACGGGCTCCCCGCGCTCGCCGATCGGATCGAGGCGGGGATGAAGCAGACGGTGGAGGAGCTGCGGGGGGCCGGAGCGGACCGCGTCGTCCCCTGGATCGCCGGCCTTGAGATCACCACCGGCGAGCTCGCCGGCGTCATCGTCGGTGAGTTCCTCGTGCACGGACACGACGTCGCCCGCGCCGTCGGGGCGCCGTGGCGGATCGACCCGGCCCACGCCAACGTGGTTTTCGAGGCCGTGGCTCCGCTCATGCCGCGCTACGTCGACGAGGAGGCGGCGCGTGGTTTCTCCGGCGTCTTCGATCTGAGGATGCGCGGCGGCTCCCGGCGTCACCTGGTCTTCGAGAACGGTGGCCTGACCATCGAGGAGCCGGGTGCGAGGCGCGTCGACTGCCACATCTCGGCCGACCCGGTCGCGTTCCTGCTGGTCGGCTACGGCCGGATCGGCCCCCTCGCGCCGGCGCTCACGGGCAAGATGGTCGCCTGGGGCCGCAGGCCGTGGCTCGGGTTCAAGCTTCCGCGACTGCTCAAGCAGCCCTAAGCTCTTCGCTCTCAGGGGACACATGCGCGTCTGGGAGCGAACAGCTTGGGGCCTAGGGGCCGATCAGCAGGGAGCCCTCGATCTGATGCGTCCCCTCGTCCAGCCGCAGATCGACCACGTCGGTCTCGGTCTCGCCGGCTGCGATCCGGCCTATGCCGACGGGCACCGGGGTGTCCTCGATGACGAGCTCCACTGTGCCGTGCCAGGGGAACCTCGAGTCGTTGCTTATGGGAAGCACCATCGACACGCGGCCCTCATCCCTGATCCGAGCGGCCATGTTGAGTGAGAGTCCGCCGCAGATGCTTCTTTCTTCTCCGCGCGTGATGCGCGTGGAGGTCGTGATTTGGGGCTGGCCCCTATCCGGGATCTGCAGCGAGAACGGCGTCTCGACCCTGGCCCGGCACGTCAGCACGTGCGTGAGACCGCGCAGTGACGAGGTGAAGATCGGTATGAGGAACGCTCCGAGGAAGGCGAAGAGCGCAATACGGGAACGCAGGAGCTCGGGCATCGCCGGATAGTGTCCTGGACGCCTGCCCCGGAGTCAAAGCCCCTGCGACGCATACAATCTCCCGACGATGGATCAACCCCTCGGGCGCATGAGCTATTCGCGGGCTCGCCGTCTCGTCTTGTTGGCCGGGTTGGGCCTGCTGCTATTGGTGGCGGCGGTGATGTACGTCCGGCGGGTGGAGACCGTCGAGGTTCTCGCGACGCTCTTGTTCATCCCCGTACTCGTGGGCTTCGTGCTCTGGGACATCGAGGGAGGCGTGCTCGCGGGGGTCCTCGCCGCTCTTGCATATTCGGCTCTCCGCTACCCGGCCATCGACGCCGTCGGTTTCGGTCGCTTCTCGGAATTGATCGCGTCCAGGTCGGTCGCGTATCTCCTCTTCGGGGCGATAGGAGGGTGGGCCGGTCGACAGCTCGAAGCCTCGATCGTCAAGCTCGAGCTGTACGACCAGATCGATGACGCCACGGGCCTGTACAACGCGCGTTTCTTCGTGCAGGACACCGATCTGGAAGTGTCACGCTCCAAGCGCTATCAGACGATCTTCTCGGTGGCGGTCGTCGATGTTCCGACCTCTTCCTTCGAGTCCATGGGAAGGCGCAGGAGCAAGGCGGCTCTTCGGGACATCGGAAGATTGCTCAGGTTGGCCGTCCGGACGGTCGACCGCTGCGTGCACGCGGTGGATGGGGAGATCCATCGCTTCTCGGTGGTGCTACCGGAGACGGGCCGCGAGGGCGCCCGGATCTTCACCCAGCGCCTCACGCGACGAATGGTCGAGTTCGTGGCAAAGCGAGGGGGAGCGATCCGCTCGGAGGAAGTCGGGGGCCGGGCGCTGACCTACCCGGACGACGAGCCGGAGCTCGAGAGTCTCCGCACACGCTTCTCAGAGATCGACCGTACGGAGCACCCGCCGGAGGGACTACAGGCGCGCGGCCGCCTCTCCGTCGAGAAGGAAGGTCGCGTCTAGCCCCGCGAGCAATCGCGCCGGGCAGTCGGCCGGTCTTTCATCGCCTTTCACGACCCGCGTTACGGCCTCGGCCTTCGACCGTCCGTTCACGATAAGCAGAACGCGCGTGGCTGCGCGCAAGGCTGGAGGGGTGAGCGTGAGCCCGCGTAAGCCGTCCGGGCGATCCACGGGAGCACAGTAGGAGCTCGTAACGTCGAGCGCCGGCGAGGATGGAAACAGCGCACAGACGTGCGCGTCGGCCCCCATTCCGAGCAATACGAGATCCAACCCCGCTGCCATCGCGTCGGCGACGCGCTGGTGGTACGCCTCGGCTGCGATCTCGGGTGGCTCTTCCCCCATCATCCGTTCGATCCTGCGCGGTCGAACCCGGTCGAGCAGGACGCGCTTCGCCATCCCGAAGTTGCTGCGCTTGTCGTCGGGCGGGACGCAGCGCTCATCGGAAAAGTACACGTCGAGATCGGACCAGCCCCCGGCGTCAGCGAGCGGTCCGTAGACCGCTGCGGCGGTCGTACCTCCCGTGATGACGACGCTCCCCGAACGTGGAAGGCGAGCCGCTATGTAACTCGCCGCCTCGGTCTCATAGGTTTCCGTGGAGAACGTTTCGACCGCGAACCCCATCGAGGCACTAAGCCCAGACGCCGTCGAGCCAGTCGCAGATGAGGTCGGAGAGACGATTGGGCGGGAATCGGAGCTCGAAGAACGAATTTGCCTGAATCAATTCCGAGTTACGCAACTCGCGGTGCAGGGCTTCGGCGTCGGTGAACGGATGCAGGATGTCGCGCGCGTGGCCGAAGATGAGCGCGGGGTGATCGATCTTCTCGCGGTCGGAGACGTGAGGAGCGATTCGACCCGTCAGTAGCCCGTGAAGGATCGCCGCCGACGAGACGGGGTCGCGTGCCAACACCTCGAGGATCACGTCCGAGTAGAGGGACAGACCCTTCGGGATCCGATCGACGACGCGCGCCATGAAGTGGAAGAACGCGGAAGCCTCCGCGTAGGCGATCGTCAGGGGCAGGAAGATGGCTCCGGCCGGGGGAGTGGCTCGTTCGAGCACCGGCATCTCCACGAAGATGGCGCGCGCACGGTCGGGAGCGTGGTGCACGACCTCGAGGCTGACGTTGGCGCCCAGCGAGGTTCCCCCGATCACCGCCTCCGGGACGTCGAGGTGGTCGAGGAGGGCCACGACCTGACTGCCGAAGAGCTCCATCGTGTAGTGGCGCGCGTGTCGCGGCTTGTCGCTCTCTCCGTGGCCCAGGAGATCGATGAGGATCACTCGGTTGCCGCGATCGGCGAGGGCGTCGGCGAGCGGGTAGTTGTGCTTGCGGGGCAACAGGAGGCCGTGGATCAGGACGATGGGTCGCTCGCTCGCGCCCTGTTTCCGTCCGCGCTGTTCGTACGCGATCTTGAATCCGTCGTAGTCGAAGTGCGGCACGGGCGATACCTTACAGGCCCCCGCTTCGAGCGCTCAGAATCTCGCGCTATGCGCGAAGAAATGAGTGCTCGGCGTCGATTAGGAAGGCCGTCACTCGGAGGTCTCTGCCCTTCATGCGAGTGGGTTCCAACCGGCGAGCCTCGACATCCTCTCTCAGGGCCGTGACCGAGGCCTCGCTGAGGACGGTCTCTCCGCCGCCCGCGAGCTCCTGAAGGCGTTTGGCGAGGTTCACGACGTCACCGACGACGCTGTACTCGCGTCGCTCGTCGGATCCGAGAAAGGCGGTTGCGACCTCTCCCGTCGACACACCGATCCCGAGCTCGAAGGGGCACAATCCCTCTACCCGCCATCGCCCGTTGATCGCCTCTTGGTGGGCATGCATGTCCCGAGCGGCCGCAAGGGCCATGTCCGCGTGATCCCCTCCGCCGTGCGCCGCGCCGAAGATGGCCAGAAGGCCGTCGCCCGTGAAGTGCATCACCGTTCCGCCGGCCGCCTCGACGGCTCGGTTCATTGCCGCGCGGTGCTCACTCAGTTGAGACGCAACGATACGGGGATCGTTTCGCGCCGCAATGGAGGAGTAACCTCGAACGTCCGAGATCAGGATCGTTGCAACGACCTTCTCGATCTCTCCCGCACGCCGTTCGCCGGACCGAATCTCCTCCCCGATCCCAGAGGGAAGCAGCTTGCTCAGAGTGTTCCTCTGCTCCTCGCGGTCGACGATGGCCTGGTGAAGCATCTGCAGACGTCTCAGCGCGGGCTCTTCTCCATTGCTGGCAAGCGTGGCGAGCTTTAGGAAGACCCGATCAAGCGCGCCGGAAACCGCACTAGCGGTTGTGTCCCGTGCCGCGGCCATCGCCTCGACGGGACGGCCCTCGCCGATCATGGACAACAGGTTCTCGTCGTCCGCGGTTAGCCTGCCCCTCGCCCAGGACGGCTGGACGAGAGCCTCCACAATCTTCGGGTCGAGCATCGAACCGCTGGTGCTGACCGCGCGGACGGCGCGTGCGAGCTGGTTTCCCTCGGCGACGCGATCCTTCAGGAGATAAGCGAATCCGGCCGCGCCTCCTTCGACGAGAGAGATGACGTACTCAGGGTCGTCGTATTGGGAGAGGACGACCACGCCCGTGTCCGGATGACGTTCCCGCACCTTCTTCGCCGCATCGATCCCCTCGGTCTGGAAGGCAGGCGGCATCCTTATGTCGGTAACCACGACCTGGGGCGAGAGCGAATCGGTGGCCGCCAATAGCCCGTCGTAGTCCGCCGCCACGCCGGCGACTTCGAGGTCGGGCTCCATCTCGAGCAGAGCTCGGACGCCTTCCCTGACTATGAGGTTGTCGTCTGCAAGCAGGACGCTTATCGGCATAGGGGAATCTTCTTCGCTCCTGCGCGTCGAGGCGAGCAGGCTGCCACCCGAATAGGGAGGGTGCCAGCCGCACCAGTCAAGGGCAGTTTGCACCCCGGAAATGACCTGCCTGCGCCCTCGTTCCGAAGTGCCCGCCCACCTAGCCTGAACCTCGAAGTTCGTCAGGCAAACAAGCCCATAGGAGGCAGAGATGAAGATCGAGTCGAGTGTCACGTCACTTTCCTGGAT
>JBOGWZ010000068.1:0-6812 GCA_050694075.1 Actinomycetota bacterium
CTACCGATGTCCCCTTGCCCAGGGATTTTCCGTGGACCACCTCGAGGTCGACAGGACCGTCCAGCAGAGGTCGTCGGAACGGCTCGAGCTCGGGTAAACGGACAACCGAGGAGATGCGGAGGATGCCTTGGATGTTGTAAAGGCATGTGGCTTGGGTGGGCTCCCGCGCGCTCGAACCCGGCCTCGGTTGTCTCCAGATCCATCGATCCGAGATGAAGAAACGGATCAGGGTTGAGGATCCGAGAGCAATCAAGTTCGACATCAGGTAGTGGAGTCCCATCCCATCCGTGAGCACGTACAGGAGAGGTAGACGCCCGACAAGCCAGAGATTGTTCATTGCGGAGAACAACAGGACACGGCGGAGTCGACCTGGGAAGCTTCTGGATCTGAAGACCAGGGTTTCCGTGAGAGCGAAATTCCATAGGGTCGAGAACTGCGAGGCGACGATTGCCGAGAGCACGTAATGGACCCCGGCCCCCTCCGTTATCGTGAACAGAGCCAGTTGGTTGACGAGCAGGCCGCTCATGCCCACGAGCCCGAAGCCGATCAGGCGATCCAGGCGCGAATGGAGACGAGTGCCGAGCACGCGCCCGAGGAACCGCGTCGTCAGCTGCACGACACCACCTTTCGCGTCCGAGGTCCGCCGCAGGCCTGGGCATGCTCGGGTCCTTGTCCTTGGCTATCGGCTTGGTAAACGCTCGATACGGCTGATGCGTTACGGGTCACGCATTTCTGCCGCTCTGCCCCTCTATCGGCGGATTCTTCGTCCGTCCTTAGTGGCCGGCTGCCTGGTGTCTGTGCTGCTCGCCGGTTTCGCCTGCGTCGATCGGAGCGGGGATCAGAAGGGGGCAGGTCGAGGGTCCCCCGCGCCGACCAGGCCAGTCGGCCCGAGGGCTCAAGAGCCACGCGCCCGAGTGTTCGCCTACTACTACCTGGTCTGGAGTACGCGGCACTGGCACGACAAGCTGGGCCCCAATTTCCCCTATTCGAGAGAACCCCTGCCGTTACCGGCCCAACTCGATGCGGACGGTTGTAGAGCGAGGACGAAGTTCGAGGGGAATCAGCTCATCGACGTGCCCAAGCGCCTATTCACCCAGGATGATCCTGCGATCATCGAGCACGACGTGAGAAACGCGGCGGCGGCGGGCCTGTCTGGGTTCATCGTCAACTGGCACGGCGTCGGAAAACCGGAGCAGGACCTAGACAGCGTCTTCTACAGCATCCGTTTCGAAGGAGTGGCCGACGCCGTCCGAGAGCTCAATCGCGAGGGAATCCCGTTCAAGCTGTGGATCCAGTACAAGGCATCCGACGAGGTCCTCCCATCCGACTTCATCCTCGGAGACTTCGCCTATCTGAAGAGACGGTACGCGGGCGATAGCGCGTTCGACACCTCCTATACGGGAAAGCCGATCGTGATCTGGGCCGGCAGCAGGAAGTATCCGGTGGAAGTCATCAAAACCGTCGTGCAAAAGTACCGTCGCTCCTTCACCTTCATCGGCGACGAGAACTGGCGATCCTGGAATCCCGAGCGCGCGGCTTTGTTCGAGGGCGGTTCTTACTACTGGTCTTCGCAGAACCCGTACACCAACCCCGACTCCTTCCACCAGCTGCGTGTCCTCGCGGATAGTGTGCGATCGGATGCCTCAACGGGCTCCCGTGAGGGACTGTGGTTCGCTCCCCTCACTCCCGGCTACAACTCCGAGCTTGGCCCTGGGACTACGTGTGTGCCTCGCAACGACGGCGAGACGCTGCGGCTGCTCTTCCAGGGCAACGCACGAACCCGGCCGGACGGATGGACGCTTATCAGTTGGAATGAGATCGCGGAGGGGACCTACGTCCAGCCCCTTCGGCGATGGGACGATTTTTTCCTCGACGAGCTTCGCCGTCTGCTGTTGCGCTGAAAACTGTTCGCTCTCACGCGCGCATATGTCCAGTGGGAGCGAACAGCTCAGGGATAATCGCGTCATGGGCTATTTGTTCGGTCCCGGCTCGATGATGTGGCGGATCAACCGCGAGTCGGTGCTGCTGCTCGGGGGCCGGGCCGCGCTACTGATGCAGCTTGCGCACCCGCTCGTGGCCGCGGGTGTGGCCGAGCACTCGAACTTCCGGAACGAGCCGATCCGACGGCTCCGTCGCACGCTGGAGGTGATGCTGACGATCATCTTCGGAACGGAGGAGGACGCCCGTCGGGTCGCCGCCTCCGTCAACAAGGTGCACGACCACGTCGTCGGCTCGGCCCCCGACGGCCGCGCCTACCGAGCTCGCGATCCAAGACTCCTCATGTGGGTGTACGCGACGCTCGTGGATTCGTCCGTCAAGGTATTCGAGGCGTGCGTCGAGCCACTGACCCCCGACGAGCTGGCGACGTACTACGAGGAGTCCAAGGTCATCGCCCGCCTGTTCGAGATCCCGGAGGACCATATCCCGGCAACTCACGGGGACCTCAAGAAATGGATGAGGGGCATGATCGACTCGGGCGAGGTGGCGGTCACCCCGCTGGCCCGCGAGCTCGCCGAGCCCATCATCCGCCCGCTCCGCGTCGTGCCCCGGAGGCTGGCGGCCTCCGCCTCCGTGATCACCGCGGCCCTCCTGCCGTCGCCGATCCGGGAGGGCTACGGGCTCAGGGTGTCCCGACCGGCCTCCGCCCTGTTGGCGCTCGGGCGCCGCGCCTCTCGCCTCCTCTTACCGCGCGTGCCGGCGCCGGTTCGCTCGTTCCCGCTCGTTCGTCCCTAGGGATCCGGGGGATTCTCGCCTCCAAGGTGCTTGTTTCGCCTGGGCGCTCTGAAGCAGAATCAAAGCGACTTAAGTGGAACTTAAGAGCTCGTCGCCCGACCTCACGCTGGAGGCCGTCTCGAAGTCATTCGGTTCGGTCCAGGCCGTGGTGGACGCGTCGCTGGCGGTCTCCCCAGGGGAGTTCTTTTCACTTCTGGGACCGTCCGGCTGCGGCAAGACCACGACCCTGAGGCTGGTCGCCGGCTTCGAGAGGCCGGACGCCGGGCGCATCCTGATCTCGGGGGAGGACGTAACCGGCGTGCCCCCCGACAAGCGCCGGGTTAACACCGTGTTCCAGCACTACGCGCTCTTCCCTCACCTCTCGGTCGAGGACAACGTCGCCTACGGCCTCGTGCAGAAACGACTCCCCAAGTCGGAGATCGGAGAGAGGCTGAACGAGGCTCTGAACACGGTCCGGTTGGAGCCGCTTCGCCGCCGCCATCCGCGCGAGCTATCCGGCGGGCAGCAGCAACGAGTGGCTCTGGCGAGGGCCCTCGTGAACGAACCCACGGTCCTGTTGCTCGACGAACCACTCGCCGCGCTCGATCTAAAGCTGCGCAAGGCGATGCAGCAGGAGCTCAAGAAGCTCCAGGAGCGAGTGGGGATCACCTTCGTCTACGTCACTCACGATCAAGAGGAAGCACTAACGCTCTCGGACCGCATCGTCGTGATGAACGAAGGGCGGATCCTGCAGGAGGGCACCCCCCAGGAGATCTACGAGCGCCCGCGAACCCGATTCGTGGCCGACTTCATCGGCCAGACGAACTTCTTCATCGGAACGGTGGAGGAGGTTGGGTCCACAACGTTCGTGCGCGACGAGGCCGGCCGGCTGCTGAGGTGTGCGGCCGCCGGATCCGAACGGAGGGGAATGCAGGTGGCCGTCTCGGTCCGCCCGGAGAAGATCATGCCGGCCGAGGGGGCCGAGGACGGCAACGCCCTCGAGGGGATCCTGGCGCGGCGCACCTATCTGGGTGACCTCGTGCAGTTCCACATCGCGCTTGACGACGGAGCGGAACTCACGATGCAGCGTCAGAACGATGTGAGAGACATTGCGACCTCATGGGAGCTCGGGCAGCGCGTGGGTGTTTGGTTCTCGGATCAGAGCGCCCTCGTGCTGGAGGACGACGCAAGCGCGATCGCAGACGAGGAGGACCGACGGCTCGTGGAGGCCCATTAGCCCCGGAAACGGGGAGGAGGAGGACAGATGGACAGAGACCCACTCAAGGAATTGATGACGAGGCCGGTGTCGAGACGCGGCGTGCTCGCCGGCGCGGCCGCCGCCGCGTTCCTCGCCGCTTGCGGCGGCGAGACCGACGTACGGCCCGGCGCCGGAAGGAAGAGCCCGGCCCGCGTGCCCGCGGAGCTCGAGGACGAGCTGAACGTCTACAACTGGGCCGACTACGTGAACCCCAAGACCTATCCGTGGTTCGAGAAGGAGTTCGACATCTCGATAACCGAGGACAACTACGCCTCGAACGAGGACGCTCTGGCGAAGCTCCAGGCCGGGGCCAAGGGCTACGACATCGTGGTGCCGACCGGCTACATGGTCGAAATCATGCGGAAGGAAGGCCTTCTCTTCGAGCTCGATCACTCGAAGATCCCGAACCTGGCGAACGTCGAGCCGCAGTTCCTCGATACCCCCTTCGATCCGGGCAACAGGTACAGCGTGCCGAAGGACTATGGGACGACGGGGTACGGATGGCGGAGCAAGTTCGTCAAGGAGGACATGCAGTCCTGGGAGGACTTCTACCGGCTCGCCTCCAAGTACTCCGGCCGCTACACAGTGCTGGACTCGCCTCCCGAGGTAGTCGGGTCCGCGCTCAAGATGCTCGGGTACTCCTACAACTCGCTCGATCCGACGGAGATCTCCGAGGCAACCGACGAGATCGTGAAGCTCAAGCCCCACGTGAGGAAGATCACCTCTTCGATGCGGGAGATCATGATCTCGGGCGAGGCCTACATATCGCTGACGTGGAACGGCGAGATCGGCTACGTCGCCCTCGACGCGGCCGACGCGCGCTACATCGTGCCGTCGGAGGGCACCGAGATCTGGACCGACAACTGGGCGATCGTGGAGGGTGCTCCGCATCCGGCGGCAGCGCACGCGTTCGTGAACTGGCAGCTGCAGCCGCAGATACAGGCGCTCGACACCGAGTACCACTACTACGGTGCAGTCGTCGAGGGCGAGGAACAGTATCTCGACCCTGCGATCGCGAACGACCCGGCGGTCTACCCATCGGCCGAGGTGATCGAGAAGCTCGAGTTCGCGCAGGCCACGCCCGAGTGGCTGGCGCTGCGTAACGAGGCCTGGACGAAGTTCAAGGCCGCTTAGACCGTGGCGGGGAGAGGCGGGCGGAGCACCGTCGCGGAGCCGCGGTCGTTGCTGGCCCCCGCGTGGGGCTGGTATCTGGCGTTCTTCGTGGCGCCGCTCGCCTACATGGTGGCGTACGCCTTCGCGATCAACGACCCCGAGCGGTTCTTCGTCGTCCAGTTCGGGGTGCACGCGGACCAGTTCCAGAGGCTGTGGGATCCCCTGTATCTCGAGGTCTACCGCGACACGTTCCTGCTGGCCTTGTCGGGGACTCTCGGATGCCTGTTCATCGGCTATCCGTTCGCGTACTTCCTCGCGACGCGGGCAACGAAGTACAAGACGCTTCTCTTCTTCCTGGTGATCGTGCCGTTCTGGACGAGCCTCCTGATCAGGACCTACTCGTGGGCGCTGATCCTCAATGAGGGGGGCCCGCTCGAGGACCTGCTGGAGGCGCTGAACCTGATCGCAAGCCCCCTCAACATCCTCTACACGAACAAGGCGGTATTCATCGGTGTCGTCTACGACTACCTGCCTCTGATGATCTTCCCCTTGTACGTCGCGATCGATCGCATGGACAAACGTCTGAAGGAGGCGAGCCGCGACCTGGGAGCCGGTCGGTGGGAGACGTTCCGGAAGGTGACGTTGCCTCTCACGATGCCGGGAGTCATCACCGGCTGCCTTTTGACGTTCATCCCCATGACCGGCGAATACGTCGTCCCGCAGATCCTCGGGGGTGCCAAGAGCTTCTTCATCGGGAGCCTGGTCGCCAACGAGGTGCTGACGGCGATCGACTATCCGTTCGGCGCGGCGATCTCCTTTGCATTGGTGGCGGTTTTGCTCGTCATCATCTTCGGCTATCTCCGTATGCTCGGCCGGCGTGCGGAGCAGAACCTGGGAGGCGTCCTGTGAGCGCACTTGCTGCGGTGGCCGCCCGGCGTGCGCTGTTTGCCGACAGGGTCGTAGAGCTCGGGCTGCGCGCTCAAGCCGGCTTCGTGTACGCGTTCCTCTACCTACCGATCGTCGTTGTCATCGTCTTCGCCTTCAACGACAGCCGACTCGTTCAGGTCTGGGGTGGCTTCTCCACGCGCTGGTTCGGCGAGGCGTGGCGTGACGAGACGTTGCGGCGCGCCTTCGTCATCTCGGCGGGGACGGCCACGGTCAACGCGTTGGTAGCAACCGTTCTGGGGGTCGCGGCCGGGCTCGCGCTCAGAAACGTGGGTCGCAGGACGCGCACGGCGTTCGACTCATTCATGTACACGGTGCTGATCGTGCCCGAGATCGTTATCGCCCTTGCGTCGTTGCTCTTCTTCGTGACGATCGGCCTGCCGCTGGGCCCCGTCGCGATCGTCATAACGCACTCCGTGTTCAACACATCGGTGGTGACTCTGATCGTCCGCGCTCGCCTGGCCGGCATGGACCGAAGTCTCGAGGAGGCCTCGGCCGATCTCGGGGCGAGCAAGTGGAGTACGTTCCGACGTGTGACGCTGCCGCAGCTGTTCCCCGCGGTGCTAGCGGGAGGGTTGCTCGCGTTCACCTTCAGCTTCGACGATGTCATCCTGTCCTCGTTCGTGTCGGGCCCCGGCTCCACCCCGTTGCCCGTGGAGCTGTTCTCGATGCTGCGCTTCGGTCTCTCTCCGAAGGTCAACGTCGTTGCCGTCGTGACGCTCTCGATAACGTTTTCGGCGATCGTCGTGGCGCAGGTCCTGCTTCGGCGGGCCGGGCGCGAGGC
>JBOGWZ010000069.1:0-6811 GCA_050694075.1 Actinomycetota bacterium
GAGTTCGGTTCGTCCGCGCTCGAGGTCCTGCTGGTCCTGGTGCTGGGCCCCCTCATCGCGCTCTACCTCCTGATCGACCTGCCCCAGCTTCGGAGGGACTTCGTCAACCTGATTCCCGAGGCGCAGCGGAAGGAGTTCCTGGACGTGGGATCGAAGCTGGGCCGCGCCGTCGGTGGGTTCTTCCGAGGGCAGCTCCTGGTCGCGCTGATCGTCGGCGTCCTGTCCTCCCTCGGGTTCTGGCTGATCGGTCTGCCGTTCTGGCTCATCATCGGGGCGCTCGCGGGATTCACGAACCTGATCCCGTTGGTCGGTCCGTTCATCGGAGGGGGACTGGGATTCATCGTCGGTGCCATATCCGAGGGTTTTGGCCTGGGGCTGCAGGCCGTGCTGGTTGCCCTGGTCGTTCAGCAGCTCGACAACCACCTCATCAGCCCGAAGATCATGCAGCGCACCGTCAACCTCCACGCCGTTACAGTGATGCTGGCGCTGCTCGCGGGGGGCACGATCGCCGGCATCTGGGGGGTCCTGCTGGCGGTGCCGACGGTGGCCGTCGGCAAGATCGTGTTCGGTCACGTGTGGGCGACGAGGGTTCTCGGAGCGGAGGTCTCTCCTCACGTCGAGCCCCGAGCGAAGCGCAGTACCTGATCCCCCTCCTCCCTTATTGCAATCATTTGCAATAAGGCCTAGGGTGGACCCATGATCGAATGGGCGACCGGCGCTGCCGGACAGGGGCTTGGTCTCGGGCTCGCGGCCACGATGTTCGGCTTCGGGCTCCGCCACGGGATCGATTGGGATCATATCGCCGCCATATCCGACATCACGAGCTCCCAGGACGACAGTCGCCGGTCCGTCGTGTTCGCGACCCTGTACGCGCTCGGGCACGCCCTCGTGGTCTTCGCGTTGGGGATCGCCGCGATCGCAGCGGGAGGTTTCGTGCCGTCGTCGCTTGATGCCGCGATGGAGAGGGTCGTCGGCTTGACCCTGCTCGTTTTGGGTGCCTATGTCTTCTACTCACTGATCAGGCATGGACGCGACTTCCGTATGCGCAGTCGGTGGATGCTCGTGTTCTCGGGTGCGCGTAAGGGGATGCGGTGGATCGCGGGGGCGGCGCGGCGACCGCGGGGGGCCTTCCTCGAGATCGCCCACGATCACGAGCACCCCTCCAGCCGCGTCCACGGACACCTCCACGACAGGAGGGGGGAGGGGGGAACCGGCGGGAGGGGGGCCCCCACCGAGGCGTCTTGGCGCCGGGGTTCCCCCGGCAACAGGAGGGGCGGCAGAGGGGACGAAGCGACGGGGACGAGCGTGCTGGTGAAGACGAAGACGCACTCTCACCTGCACCGCCACGTCGCCCCGATGCCGGACGATCCGTTCGTGAACTACGGGCGGGGGACTGCCTTCGTCGTCGGGATGCTGCACGGCGTCGGTGCGGAGACCCCCAGTCAGGTTCTGCTCTTCCTCGCGGCCGCGGGGGCGGGGGGGAGCGCGGCGGGGGTTCTTCTTCTTGTCGTTTTCCTGGTGGGATTGATCACGATGAACACTGTTGTGGCGTTCGCATCGACTTACGGATTCCTGAACGCGTCGAAGAACTTCGCGGTGTACGCAAGCATCGCCGTGATAACCGGAGCCTTCAGCCTTGCCCTGGGCACGCTGTACGTGCTGGGGCGGGGGTCGATCCTTCCCGAGATCCTCTAGCCGACGGCACGCTGGCAGCGTGCGCACAATCCGGACACTGCGAAGTGTGTGAAGTCGGCTCGGAAGCCGTTGTGGCGAGAGATCAATTCTCTCAACGGAGCGGTTTCGGCCGTGGAGAGCGAATCCCGCCGCCCACAGCGTGCGCACACCAGATGGACGTGGTCATGTCTCTCGGCACGGTGGTACTCGGCCCCGCCTTCCAGATGGGCGTGAGCCACCACTCCCAGCTCTTCGAGCAGGTCGAGCGTGCGGTACACGGTCGATGCGTTCACCGTCGGAACCCGCTTGACGATGCCTTGCACGGAGATGTGTCCCCGGGCGCGCAGAACCTCCGCCACGATCGCGCGCCGTTGTTCGGTCACGCGGTGGCCGCGCGCCTTCAGCGCGTCGATGACGGCGTCGAGCTGCATCAGACGGTGCTCATAGGAGGTCGCTCGACGACGGACGCCTGGAAGATGTGCGGATGGGGGCCGTCTTCGCCGGGGAGGAACTGGAGCAACTGCCGGCCGGGCTCCTCCGCCAGCTTGACCCTGCCGAGGTCGTCGGCTCGTCGAAGGATCGCGTGCAGGATCTCGTACGACATCCGACCCAGCGCGAACACGTCCTGGTTCCGGTGCACTCGCGTGCCCAGATCCACCTGGACGAAGGCGTCGAGCCCGTAACGCTCGACCGCGTCTATCAACAGACCCGCATCGACCGCGTAGCCGGTGAAGAACGGGAGCTCGGTGACGGCGCTACGCCGTACCGCGTACTCGCCCGAGAGGGGCTGGATGAAGCCCATGAGTCGGGGAAAGAGCAGGTTCAAGAGGGGCCGCGCCACCAGCTCCGTCACGCGAGCTCCTCCGGTCGACTCGACGCTGTCACCGCGAGAGAGCGGGCGGTCGTAGAACGGCTTGGCGAACAGGATGGCTTGGTCCTCGAGCAAGGGGGCCAACAAGGATGTCACGAAGTCGAGCGTGAAATTGCGGACGTCGGAGTCGAGCCACACGATGATGTCGCCGGAGGTCACCGCGAGGCTTCGCCACAGCGCGTCGCCCTTTCCCAGTGAGGGGCCGAACCGGGGCAGGATGTCCGAGGCCTGATGCACGGTCGCACCGGCGGCGCGGGCGATCTCGGGGGTTCCGTCGCTCGAGCCGGAGTCGATCATCACGAGCTCGTCCACGAGACCGCCGCGGCCGAGCTTGGAGGCGATCCGCTCGCAGATGATCCCGACCGTAGCGGCCTCATCGAGAGCCGGCAGGCACACGGTGACGAAGACCCCGGCCGAGCGCTTGAGCCGGGCGAGGGTCGGAGCATCGGAGAAGGGCTCTCGCCTGGTCCGACGCCGGAACCAGGACGAGATCTCGGGATCGCGCATCCCATCCATGCCGTGAGACTAGTGGTGAGTTGCACCGTCCCGAGCATCCCGGTATCAAGACGGGCATCGTGAAGTATGTCCGAGGGCTCAGGTGCCGGGAGTGTGCCCGGGAATATCCCGTGGCCGCGTCGCACGTGTGCGAGTTCTGCTTCGGCCCCCTGGAGGTGGCATACGACTACGACGGCATTGCGGCGTCCGTGTCGCGTGACTCCATCGCTTCGGGTCCGCCCTCGATCTGGCGCTACGCCTCCCTTCTTCCGGCGCCCGAAGACCCATCGCAGTGGATCGACATCGGCGCGGGATGGACGCTGATGCGGGAGGCCCCCCGCCTCGCGGCCGAGCTCGGCCTCAAGAAGCTGTGGATAAAGAGCGATGCCGGCAACCCCACGCACTCGTTCAAAGACCGCGTGGTGACGTTGGCCCTCACGGTGGCTCGCTCCTTCGGCTATGACGTAGCCGCGTGCGCGTCCACCGGCAATCTCGCCAACGCGGTTGCCGCTCATGCGGCCGCGGCGGGCATGAAAAGCGTCGTGTTCATCCCCGACGATCTCGAGGCCGCCAAGGTCGCAGCGACCACGGTGTTCGGAGGGCGCGTGATCGCGGTTGAGGGCTCTTACGACGACGTCAACCGTCTGTGCGCGGAGCTGTCGGGATCTCGTCGATGGGCTTTCGTCAACGTAAACATCCGTCCCTACTACGCGGAGGGGTCAAAGACGCTGGCGTTTGAGGTGGCCGAGCAGCTCGGTTGGCGCGCTCCGGACGCGGTCGTCGTGCCTATCGCGTCGGGGTCGTTGCTCACCAAGATCGGCAAGGGACTGCGCGAGCTCCACGAGACGGGTTTGCTCGATGATCCCCCGCAGACGACGATCCACGGCGCCCAGGCGGAAGGCTGTTCGCCGGTGGCGCGAGCGTTCGCCGAGGGCGCAGACGACGTGCGTCCGGTCAAGCCCGATACGGTTGCGAAGTCTCTCGCGATAGGAAATCCGGCCGACGGCTACTACGCGCTGAGAGAAGTGAGGGACACGGGCGGAGAGATCGTCGCGGTGCCCGAAGACAGTGTGGCGGAAGGGATGAAGCTGCTTGCTCGGACCGAAGGACTTTTCACGGAGACCGCCGGGGGCGTGACGATAGCGACGCTAGAGACCCTGGTAGCGCGTGGAGCGATCGCTCCCGACGAAGAAGCCGTGGTCCTCATCACGGGCGTGGGACTGAAGACGCTGGAGGCGCTCGGGCCGACGGGGCCGACCGACAGCATCCGGCCCGAAGTCGAGGAGGTAGATAGGGTGCTGGGGCCATGAGTTCGCTGCTCGGCTCGACGCCTCGCCGGTCCTCGCGCGGTCCTCGGATCCTCCGACGCCTACGGAGTCGTTGGCTCCTGCGGAGGCTTCGTCCGAGCGTCGGCCTCCGCTGCTCAGGCGGAACAGAATGAGTGTCAAGGTCAAGATCCCGACGCAGCTGCGATCGCTCACCGACGGCGCAAGCGAGCTTGACGCCGCGGGCACGACGGTTTCAGAGCTGATCGAGAATCTCGAGAACCGTCACCCCGGGCTCAAGGAGCGGCTGGTGGACGACTCTGGACAGCTGCGTCGCTTCGTGAACGTCTATCTGAACGATGAAGACGTGCGATTCCTCGACGGGATATCAACGGAGGTTCCGGAGGGAGCCCGGGTATCGATAATCCCGGCGGTCGCCGGGGGCTAGACGAGCGCCAGGGCGTCATCGACGTCGCGCGCGTCGGGGACGTCCCGCCATCGGCGCACGACGTGACCGCTTGCGGTGATCAGGAACACGGTTGGGATCGTTCGCACCTCGTAGCGCACCGCGAGTTCCGGGCGCTCCATGGCATCGACCGCGCGCACCTCGGTCATGCCGTTGGTGCGCACGGCGGCCTGGTCGACCACCTTCAATGCGGCCTTGCACGGGCGGCACGAGGGGGTCGTGAAGACGACGAACGCGCAGCACCCACTCATCAGCTCGAGGCCGAGCTCGTCGACCTCGAGACGGTCTGGGCCGGGGGGGAAACGCGCTCGGTACCAGATGAACGCGAGCAGCGCGAGTGCTCCGATCCCCGCCGCCGCGACCAGTATCAGGAGGCGTTCGGTCATCGTTTCGCCCTAGCCCGCTGGACCAGCAGGTAGATCTCGCATCCCACTCAAAAAGAGGTCGTCGCCGCCAACGCCGCGAGCACGGCCACCACGATGGCCGGCCCCCAGCCGAGCACCCACCACGGCGTGGTCCGTGCCTCGAGGGCGAAGAAAGCGACCGAGGCCCCCGCGAGCATCACGGTGCCGAGGGTCTGGGAGAAGCGGGGAGGCGCCGCCGGCTCCGGCTCCCCGGGGGGTATGGGGAGCGCCCGGTAGAGGTGGGCGAAGAGGTTGTAGCGAGGACCCCCGACGGCGGCGAGAAGCAGGACGGCTCCCAGGACGGGGACCACCCACTCCGCCAGGGCGGCGAAGGCAACCGCCAGGGCGGCGGCCTCGATCGCCTGGGCGAAGCGGGGGAGATGGGAGTCGACCATGATTTACCGAGATTAATACGGTTCAAAGGTGTTTATGTCCCGGCCGAAAGCCTCAAGCCGTGACCGGTTGGGGCCGATTGTCCGAGTGAAACGGCCGTTCAGAGAGGACCCACGTGGCCCGGATCTTCATAGCGGACGACGACCCGGACGTCCGGCTCGTCATGACGCACGCCCTCGCGAAGGAGGGCTACGAGGTCGCGGTCGCAGACGACGGCCCGTCGGCCCTCGAGGCGATAGTGGCCGACCCCCCCGACCTCGTCATCCTCGACCCGATGACGCCCGGTCTCGACGGCTTCGCCGCGCTCGAGGCGATACGCAACCTGGGACTGGCCGAGAACCCCAGGGTGATGATCCTGTCGGCCCGCGCCTCGGAGAGCGTCCGGGAGCAGGGCTACGAGGCGGGTGCCGACCTGTACATGGCCAAGCCCTTCGACTCCGAAGAGCTGATCCAAAACGTCGCCGAGGTCCTGTCGGCGACCTCGCTGGAACTCGCCGCTCGCCGCCAGCTCGAGCGGGACCGCGCCCACCTACTGTCCCAGCTCGAGGACGTGTTCGGGGACTCCTAGACGGGGTCAGTAACCTTCTCTTTCATGAGGCGTCCTAAGGACACTCGGAGCGGGAGCTCCCGGGAGCTCGTCTCGTCCGATCTCGTCGAGCGCTGCCGGCGCGGCGACGAGAGCGCCTGGGCCGAGCTCGTGGAGGCCACCCACCGGGAGGTGTACACGCTTTGCCTGCGGATCCTGAGGGATCCCGACGACGCCGCGGAGGCGACTCAGGACGCCTATCTCAAGGCGTTCCGGGGACTCCAGGGGTTCCGGGGGGAGGCGATGTTCACGACCTGGCTGTACCGAGTGGCGGCCAATGCGGCCATCTCGAGGCAGCGGGGCAGGAAGCGGAGACGCGGTTTCGAGGTGTCTTCCGACGACGAGATGCTGGCGCAGCTGCCGGCGGCGGCCTCTACCGAGGCCCAGGCTACGGCTCGCATCGACGTCGAGGCGCTGGAGGGAGCGCTGGCCGCTCTGCCCGAGCACTACCGAGCGGCGGTGGTGCTGCGAGATGTGTACGGCTTTTCGATCGAGGAGATCGCCAAGCGACTCAAGATCTCCGAGACGGCGGCCAAGGTGCGCGTGCACCGAGGTCGCAAGCAGTTGAAAGAGAAGGTATTCCCGGAGGAGCGAGGTAGCGATGAGATGTGAAGAGGTGCGAGAGGTGCTTCCCGCCTACGTGCGGGACGGAGAAAC
>JBOGWZ010000070.1:0-6771 GCA_050694075.1 Actinomycetota bacterium
GGAAGCGCGCCCCCTCCTTGTTCACCAGGTATCCGCCCTCCCCCCGAGAGGCCTCGGTCATGAGGATCCCGGTGCCGGGGAGGCCGGTCGGGTGGTATTGCACGAACTCCATGTCCTTGAGGGGCACGCCCGCGCGGTAGGCCAGCGCCATCCCGTCGCCCGTCTTGATGGCCCCGTTCGTGGTGAAGGAGTAGATCCGCCCGGCCCCCCCGGTGCACAAGATGATCGCCTTCCCGGTGATGCACCTCACCTCGGAGTCCCGGAGGTCGAGCGCGGCCACCCCCGCGCACCGGCCGTTCTCGACCAGGAGCTTGCTGACGAAGAACTCGTCGTACCGGACCACGTTCTCGTACTTGAGCGAGGTCTGGAACAGGGCGTGGAGCATGTGGAAGCCGGTCTTGTCCGCCGCGAACACCGTCCGCTTCACGCTCATCCCGCCGAACGCCCGGACCGCGAGCGTCCCATCCGGCTCGCGGCTCCACGGGCACCCCCAGTGCTCGAGCTGGACGACCTCTCTCGGGCACTCGGCCACGAAGGCCTCCACCGCATCCTGGTCGGCGAGGTAGTCGCTTCCCCGGATCGTGTCGAACGCGTGGAGGTCGAGTTCGTCGTCCTCTCCGATGACCGCGGCCGTACCCCCCTCGGCCGACACGGTGTGACTCCGCATCGGATAGACCTTGGACACCAGCGCGACGCTCAAGTCGTCCGAGACCTCGGCGGCGGCGATGGCCGCCCGCAGCCCGGCGGCCCCGCCGCCAACGATGACGATGTCGTGAGCGATCGTTTCCATCAGTGCTTGCGCCCCATCGGCAGGTCGTCGATGACGATGTGAAAGCCGGTCGCGTTGTCCATGAAGAACAAGGACGGCATCCTAGCGCGGCGCTGATACGGCTACCATCGTCTGCGTGGACCAGGAACGGCGCACCGATTCCGGCATCGAGATACAGCCGGTGTACGGGCCGGGGGATACCGATACTGAGATTGAGCGGCCCGGCGAGTTCCCCTTCACGCGCGGCATCCACCCGAGCATGTATCGGGAGCGGCTGTGGACGATGCGCCAGTACGCCGGCTTCGGATCGGCCGAGGAGACGAACCGTCGCTTCCGGTACCTGCTCGACCAGGGGCAGACGGGGCTTTCGGTCGCCTTCGACCTCCCCACACAGATGGGCTTCGACTCCGATCACTCCAAGGCGGAAGCCGAGGTCGGACGCGTGGGGGTGGCGATCGATTCGGTTGCCGACATGGAGGTCCTGCTGGATCAGATACCGGTAGACGAGGTCTCGACATCGATGACGATCAACTCCACGGCCTCGATCTTGCTGCTGCTCTACGAGCTCGTTGCGTCGGGCCAGGGTGCGGCTCCCGAGAAGATCACCGGCACCGTGCAGAACGACATACTCAAGGAGTACGCGGCGCGGGGCACCTACATCTATCCGCCGAAGCCCTCGATGCGGATAATCACCGATCTCTTCGCGTACTGTCGCGACCGCCTTCCGCGCTGGAACACGATCTCGATCTCCGGCTACCACATGCGAGAGGCAGGCTGCACCGCCGTGCAGGAGGTCGCCTTCACACTGGCGGACGCCATCGCCTACGTCGACGCCGCTCTGGAAGCGGGCCTGAAGGTCGACGACTTTGCCCCGCGGCTCTCGTTCTTCTTCGCGTGTCACATGAACCTCTTCGAGGAGGTGGCGAAGTTCCGCGCCGCCCGAACACTCTGGGCGCGCATCATGAAGGAGCGCTTCAAGGCGCAGAACCCCCGCTCGATGATGCTTCGTTTCCACACGCAGACGGGCGGTGCCACACTCACGGCCCAACAGCCGGAGAACAACATCGTGCGCACCGCGCTCGAGGCCCTGGCTGCGGCTCTCGGCGGCACCCAGAGCCTTCACACCAACTCGTTCGACGAGGCGCTGTCGCTTCCGAGTGAGAAGGCGGCCACGATCGCGCTGCGGACGCAGCAGATCCTCGCTCACGAGGCGGGCATCGGGGACACCGCCGATCCGCTGGGGGGCTCCTGGCTCGTGGAGTCGCTGACGAACGAGATCGAGGAGCTCGCGACCGACTACATCACCCGGATCGCCGAGATGGGGGGAGCGGTGGAGGCGATCGAGTCGGGATGGATGAAGCGGGAGATAGAGGAGTCCGCGTACCGGATCAACAAGGGAATCGAATCGGGCAACCGCGTCGTCGTCGGGGTTAACCGTTTCGTCGGTGAGGAGCAGGAGCCGGTCGAGATCGAGGCGCTCGATCCGGATCTGATCGAGCGTCAGGTCGCCAGGCTCAAGAAGGTGCGGGCCGAGCGCGATCAGGGGGCCACGGACGCCGCGCTCAAGGAGCTCGAGGAGGCGGCGCGCGGGTCGGACAACCTCCTCTACCCGATGCGAGACGCCCTGGCCGCGCACGCCACGCTCGGCGAGGTCTCCGACGTGCTGCGCGACGTGTTCGGCGAGTACGAACCGAGAGCCATCTAGTGGCCGGACGCGTCTGCGTCATCGGTGCGACAGGCGAGGAGGGCTTCGGTCTCGCGGCGCGCTGGGCGCAGGCGGGCCTGGAGGTCGTCATCGGATCGCGCGCGCTCGAGCGTGCGCAGGAGGCCGCCCAGCGGTTGAAGGAGAAGGTCGCCGACGCAGACGTCATCGGCCTCGAGAACTCAGAGGCCGCGGCGTCGGCCGACACCGTCGTCGTCACCGTCCCGTTCTCGGGTCAGGCCACGATCTACAAGTCCATCGCCGAGCACGTGCGGGAGGGTGCGGTCGTGGTCGACTGCACGGTCCCGGTGGCGGCCGCAGTCGGCGGCAAGGCAACGCACGTGCTGGGGGTGTGGCAGGGCTCGGCGGCGCAGCAGGCCGCGTCGCTCCTCCCGAAGCACGTTCACGTGATGGCCGGCTTCCACACGCTCGCCGCCGACGCGCTGGCCGAGCTCGACACTTCGCTCGAGGGCGACGTGCTCGTGTGTGGGGCGAAGTCCGGCAAGGACGTCGTTCGGGAGCTTGTGGAGGCGATCCCGAACCTCCGCTTCGTGGACGCGGGCCCGCTCGAGAACGCCCGCCTGATCGAGCCCCTCACGTCCCTGCTTATCGGGATCAACCGCCGCTACGGAACGGACCGCTCCGGAATCCACATAACGGGCTTGCCTCCCGGATAGGACAAGCTGTTCGCTCTCAGACGCGAATACGTCCACTGGAGCGAACAGCTTGAGGATCTAGCGGATGACGGCGATCGTGGCCCCCGTCTCGACCGACTGACCCGCGGTCACCTTCACCTCTTCGACCTTTCCCGCGGTATGGGCGAGGATCGAGTTCTCCATCTTCATCGCCTCGAGCACGCAGATCGCGTCGCCGGCATTCACCTGCTGACCCCGCTCGACGAGGATCTTCACGATCGTTCCCTGCATGGGAGCGGACACGACCTCGCCGCCCCCGCCGCCGGGGCCCCCGGCCCGCTTCGGGGGCTTCGGCTTGCGTGCGCGCACCTCGCGGTCGAGCTCCTCTCGCACGTTCACGGTGAAACGTTTGCCCGACACCTCGACGGCGAAGCTCCGTTCGGCCACCTCTCGCTCTCCGGGCTTGGGTTTCGGAGGCGCGGTCTCGGCGAGGGACGACAGATCCATCTCACGCTCGACCGTTCCCGTGTGGTAGTCGCCGGAGACGAAGCGCTCGTCGGCGAGCATGAGGCGGTGGAACGGGATCGTCGTCTTGATCCCCTCGATCGTGTACTCGGAGAGGGCTCGCAGCATGTGGGCGCGCGCCTCGTCGCGCGACGAGCCGTAGGTGATCAGCTTCGCGATCAGCGGGTCGTACGCCTGCGGGATCACCGCTCCCGGTTCGGCCCCCGAGTCGACTCTCACTCCCGGTCCCCCCGGCTCCCGGTAGACGGTGATCGTTCCGGGGGCCGGCATGAACCTCTTCGCGGGATTCTCGGCGTTGATCCGGCACTCGATGGCGGCGCCGTGGAGCTCGATGTCGTCCTGTGAGAACTCGAGCTGTTCGTCCGCGGCGATCAGCACCTGCGCCCTGACGAGGTCGAAGCCGGTTACGAGCTCCGTGACCGGGTGCTCGACCTGGAGGCGAGTGTTCATCTCGAGGAAGTAGAAGGTCTTGGCGTCGGAGTCGAGCAGAAACTCACACGTGCCGGCGTTCCGATAGCCGACCTGCTTGCTCACCCGTGCCGCCGCCTCCATGATCGCCTCACGCACGGCCGGATCGAGCGCGGGCGACGGCGACTCCTCGACGAGCTTCTGGTGCCGGCGCTGCAACGAGCAGTCCCGCTCGGGGAACGACAGAACCGCGCCGGAGGCGTCTCCGAGAACCTGTACCTCGACGTGGCGCGGCCGCTCCAGGTAGCGCTCCAGGTAGACCTCGGGCGAGGAGAAGTACGCCTGCGCCTCGCGCGCCGCGCCGGCGAGCGCGTCCTCGATCCTCTTTTCCTCCGTCACGACGCGAAAGCCCTTTCCACCCCCGCCCGCCACCGCCTTGATCGCGAGCGGCAACCCGTGCTCGGACACGAACGCGAGCACCTCTTGGGTGGTCGTCACCGGATCGACGGTGCCGGGGACCGTAGGCACGCCCGCGTCCTGGGCGGCTCGGCGCGCCGCGGTCTTGTCGCCCATCGCGTCGATCACGTCCGGCTGCGGGCCCACCCAGGCGAGGCCCGCGTCGGTCACGGCGCGGGCGAAGTCTGCGTTCTCGGCGAGAAAGCCGTAACCGGGATGGATCGCCTCCGCTCCGGAGCGTTTGGCGGCCTCGATGATGTTTCCGATCTTGAGGTAGGAGTCCGCCGCGGGCCCAGGTCCGACGTTGTAGGCCTCGTCGGAGAGGCGAACGTGCGGAGCGTCGACGTCGAGCTCCGAGTAGATCGCTATGGGAGAGATGCCGAGATCCCGGCACGCGCGCACAACTCGCACCGCGATCTCGCCGCGGTTGGCGATGAGCAGCTTGCTGAACACCTGCCTATCCTACGGACTGGCATGGATCCGTTGACAGCGGACGCGGTCACAGCGGCCCTCATGGGCAGGTTCGGCGACCCGCTGCGGTATTTCGATGCGGTCGGATCCACCAACACGATCGCCCTTGAATGGGCCGCGGACGGAGCTCCCGAGGGGGCGGTGGTCGTGGCCGATCACCAGACCGCGGGGCGAGGGCGCTGGGGCCGCGCGTGGATGTCCGAGCCGGGCGGCGCGCTTCAGTTCTCGCTTGTCCTGCGTCCGCGCCTTGGCCTCGATCGGCTCGGGGTGCTCGGCCTTGCTCTGGGCGTCGCGTCCGCCGAGGGGATCGAGAGAGCGACGAGTCTGCACACAAAGCTCAAGTGGCCCAACGACGTCCTCGTGCACGGCAGGAAACTGGTCGGCATCCTCGTCGAGACGCGCGTGACCGGCGCGCGCCTCGATGCCGCCATCGCGGGCATCGGCATCAACGTCAATTGGACGCCCGATGAGAACGCCACGTCGGTGGCGGCCGAGATGGAGCGACTCGACCTCGGCGAAGTACCGGCGCGCGCGCACCTGCTCGCGCACGTGCTCGCCGCGATCGAGGACGTCTATCCGCTCGTCGAGGAGCGCGCGTCAGAGATCGTTGCCCGCGCCGAGGAGCGCTCCGAGTTCCTCGGCGGCGAGATCGTCGTCAGGTTCTCCGACGGGACCACCGAGCGCGGCGTGGCCACGCGCCTTCTCCCCGATGGCGCGCTCGAGGTCGAGTCGGACGGCGTTGCGAGGGCGATCGAGGTCGCTGAGGTGCAGCAGGTCCGCTCCGCGTGACGCGTCGTGAGCTTGAGTTCCGCCTCGGTGCTGCGGGCTAGGAAGCTGCGTAGGAGAAGACGCGGTTGGGTCGCAGCTCGATGAAGGCGGCGGCCCAGTCGGGAGGTGACCCCACTCGCTCGGTCCACAAAGATTGGAGCTGAGCAGATTCCTGGTGGAGAGCCACGTCTCCCTCTGCGAGAAGGGCTCGATGATTATCGCCTTCCCCTTCCATGATGACGATTGAGGCATAGGGGTGATGGCGCAAGTTCCTGAGACGCGCTCCTTCCACAGTGGCGATCCAGAACGCACCCTGTGCGAATAGAAAAGCAACGGGAGCCGCGTGAGCGCGACCGTCGGGCCGGGTGGTTGCGAGTACCGCGTAACGCCTCGAGGAGAGAAATTCCGCCAGAGCAGCTGCGTCCATGGACCTCTCGCGGGGCCAAGAGGCCCTGAGCCCGGAACCAGCACGTTCAAAGCTGGCCTTCTGGGTAGCGATCAGACCTTCGATGTCGGCTGAAGACATCTTCAGGGAGCCCCCCGGGGCCCCTCGGCTTAGGATTCTGGGCAGTATGCAGATCTCGTATATCACCCACCTCGCCTGAGTTGCGGACCAGGCAGAACGGTTGCGGGTCGCGCAGCTGAGGCGAAAACTGAAAGTGTCTCGTCGTCGACGGTTCAGGGTGCCCGACGCCTCCGTCGTCGAGGTGAGACTTAAGCCGTGACGGATGAGAGCCGGCGGGAGCACGACCTCGCCGATGCGCTAGAGCGCGCCCGGAAGGGCGGCGCCCCCAAGTACCACGAGAAGCTCGCCCAACAGGGCAAGTTGTTCGTGCGCGATCGGCTGGCGCTTCTGCTCGACTCGGCCGAGGACTTCGTCGAGGACGGCCTGCTGGTCAACGCCCTCGCTGGTGACCTCCCGGCCGACGGCGTGGTCACGGGCGTCGGGAAGATCGACGGGCGTCCGGTCGCGGTGATGGCGAACGACCCAACCGTCAAGGCGGGGTCGTGGGGCGCGCGCACAGTCGAGAAGATCA
>JBOGWZ010000071.1:0-6730 GCA_050694075.1 Actinomycetota bacterium
TCGCCGATCGTCAGAGAGCCCGCTTCGTCGGGAGCGATCGGAACAACCAGCAGGGGCATGCTGAGTCCTTAGTTGCCGACCTCGGCCCCGGGCTGAGGCTGCGCCGGCGCGTCGGTCCCCGGGACCTGGTCGGCCGGCGTGTCCACTACCTGCTGCGACGCGATGTCAAAGACTCCATAGCGAGGGTTGACCTCGATGTCGGCCGACTCGTAACGCTCTCGCAGCCAACGCTTCCACGCCTCGTCCTGCGCCTCGCCGGCGATCTCCTCCAGCACCTGGAAGCGAACATCTTCGAAGGGGCGCGCGCGGGTTCCGAGGCGGCGGATGACGTGGTATCCGAAGCGCGTCTTCACCGGCTCGGAGATCTCACCATCTTCTAATCCCTTGACGGCTCGGGAGAAGGGAGGCACGAAGTCATTCGTGTTGGTGAAGCCGAGGTCGCCCGCATCCTTCTTCGTCGTCGTGTCCTCCGAGGTGTTGCGGGCGATTCGCGCGAAGAGATCGTCGACCTCGCGTCTGGGCGCCGCCACCAAACGGTCGTGGACCTCCTGAGCGAGACCCTTTTCACTCACCAGGATGTGCTGTGCGTGGATCTCGGTGAAATCATCGATGTGGCTCTCGTAGTAATCGCGCAGCTCCTCCTCCGGTGGTTCCACCTCCGCGATCACCTTCTGCTGAAGCTCGTCCTCTAGGAGCTGGTCGTAGACGAGGTCCTCGAGCTGAGACAGCGTGATCCCCTGTCGCGACAAGGCGGTGGTGAACTCCTCCTCCGAGGGGAAGTCGGGCTTCACGACCTCCTCGATGTAGGTGGTCACCTCATCCTCCGTAACCTCGACGTCCAGCCGCGCGCCGGCGGGCTGCAGGACCTCGCGGCGGATCAGGATCGTCAGGTACTGCTGCTCGAGCGTGCGCCGGAGAAGCGAGGCGTCCCCCTGACTCGCCTGCTCTTTGAACCCCTCGCTCTCCTCGAGTTGATCGACCTGCCCGTCGATCTCGGAGATCGTGATCTTGCTACCGGCCACCACCGCCGCGGCCGGCGCGAACAGGTCACCGCATGCGGGAAGGAGCGCGATCACCGCGGCGAGGAGAAAAGTCGTACGTCTCATACGTCTCATTTAGGCGAGGTTAACTGCTCCACGAGCTCCCTCACCCACTGAACGACGCCGGAGCGCGGGATGTCGCGCTCGGGAACGACCAACGTTGCGGTCGAGGGCCGCCACTGCGCGTTCGGAAGGAGCCGTTCAAGCCTTACCTGGCGCGAGTCGGACAGCTCGATCGGCCGGATCCGGAGGTTCCCGGCGACCGTCGCAGCCTCGACGATCCCCCGCGCGATCATTGCTCGGCGCAGCTCCGCCAGCTCGAACAGGGACTCGACCCGGTCCGGAGGCGACCCGTAGCGGTCCAGCAACTCCGCGCGCACCTCGGCTAGATCCTCGTCCTCGCGAGCGGAGGCGATCCTGCGATAAGCCTCCAGCCGGAGGTTCTCGTCGTCGATGTACGAGCGCGGGATGAACGCCTCGAGCGGAAGATCGATCCGCACCTCGGGTTCTTCGGCCCAGGGTTGACCCTTCGCCTCCTCCACTGCGGAGGCGACGAGCTTGACGTAGAGGTCGAAACCCACCTCCGCGATGTGGCCGTGCTGCTCGGCCCCCAACAGGTTCCCGGCCCCGCGGATCTCGAGATCGCGCATGGCGATCCTGAAGCCGGAGCCCAAACCCGTGTGCTCGGCGATGGTCTTGAGTCGCTCGTGTGCACCTTCGGTGAGCACACGCTCCGGTGGAAAGAAGAGGTACGCGTACGCACGTTCGTGTGCGCGGCCCACGCGCCCGCGCAGCTGGTACATCTGCGCGAGTCCCAGCATGTCGGCTCGCTCGACAATGAGCGTATTCACGGTTGGGATGTCCAGACCGGACTCGATGATCGTCGTGCAGACGAGCACGTTGATCTTCTGGTCGCCGAAGTCGAGCATCGTCTGTTCGAGCTGCCGCTCGTCCATCTGGCCGTGCGCGACGCCGACGCGCGCCTCGGGAACGAGCTGGCCCACGCGGCGGGTCGCACGCTCGATCGTATCGACGCGGTGATGCACGTAGAAGACCTGCCCGTCTCTCAACAGCTCCCGGCGGATCGCGGAGACGACGACCTCTTCCTCGAACGCCCCCACATGGGTCATCACCGGGTGACGGTTCTCTGGTGGCGTGTCCACCACCGACATGTCCCTGATCCCGGACATCGCCATCTCGAGTGTCCGCGGGATAGGGGTGGCCGTAAGAGTCAGCACATCGACGCTGGCGCGCAGAGCCTTCAGCTTCTCCTTTTGCTCGACGCCGAAGCGCTGCTCCTCGTCCACGATCACGAGACCGAGCTCCGAGAACGACACGTCCGACTGAAGCAGCCGGTGGGTGCCCACGACCACGTCCACCCTTCCGGCGGCAACGTCGGACAGCACCGCCTTCGTCTGGTTTGCAGACAGAAAACGCGACAACATCTCGACTCTCACCGGGAAGTGACCGAACCGTTCCAGGAATGTGGCGTGATGTTGCTGCGCCAGCAGAGTGGTCGGCACCAGCACGGCGACCTGCTTGCCGTCCTGCACCGCCTTGAACGCGGCCCTCAACGCAATCTCCGTCTTGCCGTAGCCGACGTCACCGCAGACGAGGCGATCCATCGGCACTTCCTTCTCCATGTCGTCTTTCACCTCGTCGATCGCCCGCACCTGGTCGGGGGTCTCCTCGTAGGGGAATGAGTCCTCGAGCTCCCGCTGCCACGGGGTGTCGACGGCGAAGGCGAACCCCTTCGCGTGCATCCGCTCCGCGTAGAGCTTCACGAGGTCCTGCGCGATCTCGCGCGCCCTGCGGCGGACGCGTGCCTTGATGCGCGACCACTCTGCGGAGCCCAGGCGGTGCACGCGAGGTATCTCTCCACCTATGTACTTCGAGACGAGGTCGGTCTGATCGCTCGGAACGAAAAGCGTGTCGCCCTTCGCGTACTCGATCACGATGTACTCGCGGTGCACGCCGAGGAGCGCGCGATCGACGAGACCCTTGTACCGACCGATCCCGTGCACCTCGTGGACGACGTAGTCGTCCATCGTAAGGTCGAGGGGGCCGGACGTCTCCTGACGTCGCGCCCGCAGCCTTTGACGCGCGGCGCTCGAGCGCCGGCCGGTGAGATCTGATTCGGCCACGAGAGCCAGCCGGGCCCACGGAAGCACGAATCCGCGCTGCAGCTCCGCGACCACGATGGTTCCACCCGGCTGCGAGTCGGGTCGTGGTGCCGAATCCTGGAGCGAGAAGCTGTGTCCCATCGGAGCGAGATTCTTTTGGATCCGCTGCGCGGTGTCCGCAAGCGACGCGGCGATGACGGCACGGAAGCCCTCGCCGATCAATTCCCCGAGGCGCCCGATCAGCAGCTCCGGCTTCCCCGCTGCGTGCGTCCAAGTCTCCACGCGCAGGTCGACCGACTCCGACGACTCCGCGAACGCGGACATCAGCACGACAGAACCCGCGAGGTTCAAAGTCTCCTCCAGCGGCGCGTAGTGCCGGCCGTAAGACTCGGTCGTGCGCTGCCATTCCTCGACCTGTTCCAGGACCTCGTGCGCACGGTCGTGCACCCGCTTCGGCTCCAACACGACGACGGGCGAGCCCTCGGGCAGGAAGGCGGTCAGCGGGCGTAGGCCCCCGGACAAGAGCGGCAATACTCGCTCGGCCCCCGGGGAGACGATCCCCTCGGCGATCTCGGCGAACACGGGATCGCCGGATCCGTGTGCAAGCTCCGCAGCGCGGCGCCTCGTCACCTCGTCGGCGACGAGCTCGCGGCACGGCGCGACCTCACAATGCTCGATCTCCCCCAGGCTGCGCTGCGACGCGAGCGCGAACTGACGCAACGAGGTGATCTCGTCTCCCCACAGCTCCGCCCGCACCGGTCTCTCGAACGCGGGCGAGAACACATCGAGGATCCCTCCCCGGATCGCGAACTCACCGCGGCGCTCGACCATGTAGTTGCGCTCGTAGCCCATCTCGACGAGGCGCGCGGCGGTGTCGTCGAGAAAGAGCTCGACCCCAGCCGCGAGCTCCAACAGGGGGAGGTCCGAGCGCGGCGGTGCAACGAGCTGCGTGGTCCCCTGCGCCGTCGTCACGATCACGAAGCTCTCCGACCGCTCCAGCCGAGCCAGGACGTGCAGCCTCCGGCCCATGGTCTCGACCGAGGGGGACACCGGTTCTCCGGGCAGCACCTCCCACCCGGGCAGAACATCGGCTCCCTCCCGACCCAGGAACGCATGGACGTCCCGGGCCAGGCTCTCCGCCTCCTCCGAGCGCGCCACGACCGCAACCACCGGGCGCTCGAGGTGCCTGACCAGGGCCGCCAGCAGGAACGGCCGCGCCGCGTCGGGCACCGAAACGATCGAGCGCGCGTCGAGAAGGGACTGAACGCGCTCGTCCGGGAGCAGATCCAGAAGGGGAGCGAGAGAGGCCATTCGCCCCCAGTCTAGATTCGCCGACCGCAGTGCCGTGTCCCGTAACTTGAGGCAGGTAATGGCGCGCGAAACGCAAGCATCGCAAGGCCGCAGGAAGGGCACGTACCAGGGAGTACGTGCCGATCGAGCGACCGAAGGCTTTCGTCCCCGAGCATCGAGGAGGGGGAGCAGCACCGAAAGGCTTCGGTCGAAGCAGCGAGGCGCAGCGGCTTCGCCGCCATTACCGGTGAGTGGTTGCGGGATACGGCACTAGGTCGTGGCCCTGCGGAAGGCCCTGGTGGCTCCCGTGAGCGTCAGCGCGCCGACCACGGCGATTATCCCGAGGGTCTGAGCCACCTTCGCCCAGTCGTAGCCGAAGTTCATGAACTCGCGTCCTGTCTCGATCACGTAGGTGACCGGGTTGAACTTGCCGACGGTCTCGAGCCAGCCGGGCAGAAGCTCCTCCGGCATCATCCCTGTCGAAAGGAACAGCAGCGGAAACGTCAGCAGGATCCCGATCATCATCGTCATCTCACCGTTCTTGGTGCGAAGGGCCACGATGTTCGACAATCCGGCCCACGCGATGCCGAATGCGGCCGCGAGGATCATCATGACGAGCGCACCCGGAAGGCCGGTCTCGATCCGCGCCCCCATCAACAGGGCCACCCCGAGAACCATGGCTCCCTGGAGCAGCATCCTCGTGGCATCGGCGAACACCTTGCCGACGAGGATGCTGGAGCGCCTCACTGGATTGATCAAGAACTTGTCCAGCATCCCGGTCTCGACATCGGTCACCATCCCCATGCCCGACTGAAACGCGCTCGTGAGAACGGTCATCGTCAGAACGGTGGGTGCGAAAAACATCAGATACGAGTCGTAGCCCTGCCCCCGGAAGATGGGCAGCTCCCCGAAACGCTCGAAGATCTCGGTGAACAACACCAGCCAGAGCATCGGCTGGAACAACGAGAAGAAGATCATCATGGGCGTTCTGACCACCTTCTTCATGTTGCGCCCGAAGAGGATCGAGGACTCCCTGATCGTGCGAGTCATCAGCGTCGCCTCCTTCCTGCGGTGACGGCGAAGGTGGAGCTCGTCGTGCGTTGGGATGCCTCTTCCACACGAAGCCGCTCTCCCGTGTAGCGGAGGAAGACCTCGTCGAGCGACGGGGTGCTGAGCGACAGCTGAGCGATCGGGACCTTCTGCTCGTCGAGGCGCCGAACGAGGTCGGAGAGCGCCCGGCCCCCATCTTTGACGGGCAGCGCCACGGAGTGGTCGAAGATCGTCGGTTCGCCGGCTCCGGGGAACGCGGTCATCGCCTCGAGGGCGCGGACGCGCAGGTCCTCCCCGGCGTCGTCCGGCAGCGTGAGAGTGATCACGTCACCGCCGATCTCCTGCTTCAACGAGGCCGGCGAGTCGGACACGACGATCACCCCGCGGTCGATGATCGCCAGACGCTGCGACATCCGATCGGCCTCCTCCATGTACTGGGTGGTGAGGAAGATCGTCGTCCCCTCTTCGTTCAGCTCCTGGAGGTAGCGCCACAGCGCGTTCCGATTCTGCGGATCGAGACCGGTGGTCGGCTCATCGAGGAACAGCAGCGGCGGACGGTGCACGAGGGCTTGCGCGAGGTCGAGCCGTCTCCGCATGCCTCCGGAGAACGCGCCGACCCGCTTGTCCGCCGCCTCCTGGAGGGAGAAGACGTCGAGTAGCTCGTCGGCGCGGCGTCTCGAGTCGGTCGCGCTCATCCCGTGGAGCCGGCCCTGAAGGATCAGGTTCTCCCGGCCCGTGAGGTCGTCGTCGACTCCGATGAACTGCGCCGCGTAGCCGATCATCTTCCTCACGGCCTCGGGATCACGGTCGACCTCGATGCCGCCCACGCGCGCGCTGCCAGAAGTCTTGGGAAGAAGCGTGACCAGGATGCGGATGATCGTCGTCTTCCCCGCGCCGTTCGGGCCGAGGAACCCGAAGATCTCGCCGGAGGCAACGTGGAACGAAACGTCGTCCACCGCCTTCGTCCCATCGGGATAGACCTTGACCAGGTTCTCCACTTCGATCAAATGACTCATCGCTGCGCTCCTTTCATCGGCGCGATGCCGTTCATCAAGTTCTTGACGATTTCCTTCACGAATGCGTCGGGCGGGATCGGTAGGACCTCCTCCCACATGAAGTGACGCAGGAACACGTACTGGAAGCAGGGGCCGAGCAGCAACGTGGCCGCGGCCAGGGGATCGACGCCTCGCGCCACGCGGCCCAGTCGTTGCTCCTCGCGCAGGTAGG
>JBOGWZ010000072.1:0-6613 GCA_050694075.1 Actinomycetota bacterium
GAGAGCTCGAGGCCGATCTCGAGATCGCCACCAAACAACATGAAGAGATCGCGCGAGAGCAGGACCGGATCGAGGGAGAGATGAAGATCCTCGACAACAAGATCGAGAAAGAGGAGCAGAGGTTGTTCTCCGGCGCCGTCTCCAGCCCTAAGGAGCTCAGCGCGTTGCAAGCCGAGGTCGAGATGCTGAAGCGCCAGAAGTCGGGGTTCGAGGATTCTCTTCTCGAGGTGATGGTGCAGAGGGATCAGGCCGCCGAGACGCTCGAGCGTCTGAGGTCCGAGCACTCGGAGCTCTCGGGAGAGGCCGATAGGTTGTCGAAGGAGGTCTCGGAGCTCACTTCCGAGATCGACGCGGAGCTCTCCTCGCATACCCGCCGGCGTGAGGACATCGCCCCGTCTATCCCGGAGCAGCTGCTCTCGCTGTACGACCAGCTGAGAGAGCAGAAGGGGGGCATCGGCGCGGCCGCGCTCGTGGGGAGCACGTGTCAGGGATGCCACACGACTCTGCCCGCCGTCGAGGTCGAGCGTGTTCGTTCTTCTGGCGGTGTGCAGCGCTGCGACAACTGCCGGCGCATCCTCGTGGTGACCTGATCCCGTGCGGGCGGTTCTGCACGCCGATGGGGGAGCGCGCGGCAATCCCGGTCCGGCCGGGATCGGGATCGTCCTCGAAGACCATCGCGGAGAGGTGATCGAACGCCTGGCGCGCGGGATCGGCGTTGCCACCAACAACGTCGCCGAGTACCAAGCCCTGATCGCGGGATTGGAGCTGGCGCTCGCACGCGGGGTGACCGAGGTGCAGGTGTATCTGGACTCCGTGCTCGTGGTGTCTCAGGTGAAGGGGGAGTGGAAGATCAAGAAGGACTCGCTGAGGACCCTCGCGGCGAGAGCGTCGTCACTCTTGCAACGGTTCGAGTCTTTCACGATCGCCCACGTCCCCCGTGAGAAGAACGCGGACGCGGACAAGCTCGCCAACGAAGGAATGGACGAGGCCGAGGCCGAGCTGGGGGAGGCCCCCGGGACGCCGGGTCAAGCGTCCTTTCTCGACTGAGCCATGGTCCTCTGGCACCTGGGAGTGGGCGCGCTGCTCACGTACGTCACGCTGGGCCGGCGACGCATCGACTACCGCTACGTGCTGGCCGGAGCCATCGCCCCCGACGTCCTCGACGGTGTGCTGACCGCGGCCGGGATGGACACGGCCGGGGGTCGCGGTGTCGGGCACTCGCTGCTTGCGGTGATCGTGGTGGGTGTGGCCGTCGTCGTTGCGTTCGCAGGCCCTGCGCGGTTGCGGGCGTTCGGACTCGCCGTCGGATGGCTGACGCATCTCGTTGCCGACGGCATGTGGCAGGCCCCCGAGATCTTCCTGTGGCCGGCGTTCGGAACGACGTTCGAAGGGCCGGTCGGCGAGCCCTACTCGTGGGACCTCCTGGCGCATCCCCTCGACCACCTGTCGACGTGGCTTGCCGAGCTCTCAGGGGTCGCCATCCTGGCGTGGTTCTGGGTCGCCCACCGGCTCGGCCAGGACGGGAGGTTCCGGCTGTTCCTGAGGGACGGTTATCTACGCCCTTAGGAGTAAGGGGTGGACCTATACTGTGCCGGCTCGGGACTCAAGGGCCCGGGTGTCACGAGGAACAGCGAAGTCCGGTTGGAACCCGGTGCTGTCCCGCAACTGTGAAGCTCCGCAAGGAGACGAGCCAGGTCGCCTGACCTCGTGGCCACGAACGCCTGTCCTCGGAGGAAGGGCGGTTTGTGGGCTCGATCTCAACCGAAGATCTCCCCATCCTCCGTTCGAAGGGAGGAGGGATGAGATCGTTCCGTGCGGCTCTCGCCGCGCTCTCGTTGCTGCTCGTCGCCTGCGGGTCGGGGGAGGACGTCACACCCGACGGAGCGGGAAGGGGACCGGATCGCGTCTCGTTCCCGGTGTCGGTCGAGGCGGCCAATGGGCGAGTCACCCTGTCGGATCGTCCGGAACGGATCGTGTCGCTCTCTCCGACGTCCACGGAGATGCTGTTCGCCATCGGAGCCGGGGATCAAGTGGCGGCGGTCGACGACCAGTCCAACTATCCGCCCGAGGCCCCGACCACCGATCTCTCGGGGTTCGAACCGAACGTCGAAGCCATCGCCGGCTACGACCCCGATCTCGTGCTTGTCTCCAACCCTGGCGAAGTGGTCAAGTCGCTCGGGAAGCTCGAGATTCCGGTGATCGTCCATCCGGCTGCGGCGACCTTCCGGGACGTTTACGCCCAGATCGAGCAGCTCGGGGCCGTCACCGGACACGTGGCTAATGCCGTCGAGGTGGTGGCGCAGATGCAGGATGAGGTCGACCAGATCGTGGAGTCGGTGCCCGATGTCGACCGGGCGCCCACCTACTATCACGAGCTCGACCCCAACTACTTCACCGCGACCTCCGACACCTTCATCGGACACGTCTACGGTCTGCTGGGCCTGCGAAACATCGCCGATCGCGCGAAGGGAGCTGCTTCCGGGTATCCGCAACTCTCGGCCGAGTACATCATCCAGGCCGACCCCGATCTGATCTTCCTGGCAGATACGAACTGCTGTGACGTGGACGCACGCGCGCTGGAGCGCCGTCCCGGATGGGAACAGATCTCCGCGGTGAAGAACAACAACGTCGTCGAGCTCGACGATGACATTGCGTCGCGCTGGGGGCCCCGAGTGATCGACCTCCTCCGTACCGTGGCCGACGCGGTGACCGGAGCGCGGGCAAGAACGTGAGCGTCGCGGGGCTGAGGCCCACCTATCTGAGGCCGCTACCCGCCTTGATCGCGCTCGCGTTCCTCGTCGCGGCGGGGTTGTCGGGAGTGCTGGTGGGCCCCGTCGCGTTGCGGGCGACTGAGGTGGTCGGGGAACTTGCTGACCGGCTCCCGATCGTCGACGTGTCGTCGGGCATGAGGGAGCGCGAGGCCGCGATCCTGTGGCAGCTCCGGGTGCCGCGTGTGGTGCTCGGAGGCATCGTCGGTGCGACGCTGGCCGTCGCCGGAGCCGCGTACCAGGGCGTGTTCCGCAATGCACTCGCCGATCCCTACCTCCTTGGGGTGGCCGCAGGCGCGGGGCTCGGGGCCACCGTGGTGATCGCCTACGTGCCGGCGGAGGGCTGGCCGATCGATCCGGTGCCGGTGGCTGCCTTCGCCGGAGCGCTCGTCGCGGTTGCCGTCACCTATGTCCTGGGGCGCTCGGGGGCGCGCAGTCGCACCGCCACGACCTTGATCCTCGCCGGCGTCGCGGTCGCATCCTTCTTCACGGCCGTGCAGACGTACGTTCAGCAGCGTGAATCGGACACTCTGCAGCAGGTTTACGCCTGGATCCTCGGCCAGCTTGGGACGGCGGGCTGGAACGAGGTCCGGCTCGTCCTGCCGTACGCGGCCGTGAGCTGGATCGCGATCCTCCTGCACCGAAGGCTGCTGGACGTCTTGAGCGTCGGCGACGAGGAGGCCGACAGCCTCGGCATCAAGGCCGGCCGCGTTCGCTTGTTTGTAGTCATCGCGGCGTCGTTGGGCACGGCCGCAGCGGTAGCCGTCGGCGGGCTGATCGCGTTCGTCGGGATCATCGTGCCGCACACGCTCCGTCTGGTCGTCGGCGCGAGCTACCGGGTGCTTCTGCCCATGTCGGTGCTGCTTGGGGCGGCGTTCCTGATCCTTGCAGACCTGCTCGCGCGCACGGTGGTCGCCCCCGCCGAGCTTCCCATCGGAGTCGTGACCGCCTTCTTCGGGGCTCCCTTCTTCCTGCTCGTGTTGCGGACCGCAAGGCGGATGTCGTGATCGGTATCACGATCGACGATGTCTCTGTTTCCTACGATGGCGTCGCGGCGCTGAAGGAGCTCACCTTCGAGGTGCCCGGAGGGTCGTGGATCGGGCTCATCGGGCCGAACGGCGCGGGCAAGAGCACGATGCTACGCGCCATGGGCGGCCTGATCGCTTACACCGGACGCGTTCGGTTCGGCGACGAGGAAGCGTCCGGACTCGGGCGCCGCCGGCTGGCGCGGTTGGTGGCGTTCGTCCCCCAAAGACCCGCCACGCCGTCCGACATGACAGTGACCGACTACGTGCTGATGGGTCGCACTCCTTATGTCTCCTACTTCGGCACCGAGAGTCGAACGGACGTCGAAGTCGTCTCGGAGGTGCTCGCTCGACTCGAGCTGGAGTCAGTCGCCGAGCGCACGCTGGATTCGTTGAGCGGGGGCGAGCTTCAGCGCTGCGTGCTGGCGCGCGCCCTTGCACAGGAGGCGCCCGTCCTGTTGCTTGACGAGCCGACAGCCGCGCTCGACGTGGGGCATCAACAGCAGGTCCTGGAGCTCGTGGACTCTTTGCGAGTGGACCGGGAGCTCACCGTCGTGACGGCGATGCACGACCTCACGCTGGCCGGCCAGTTCGCGGACTGCCTCCTTCTTTTGAACGAAGGCCGGGCGATCGCCTCTGGTGTGGCCCGCACCGTTCTGACCGAGGCAGCGATCCGCACCTACTACGGGGCATCGGTGCGGGTGTTGGAGGGCCCGGGCGGTGAGGTGCTGGTAACCCCCACGCGCGCCGCCCGGCGAGGGATCGAGCGCTGATGCCTCTCGTCTTCTTGACCGGAGGCGCGCGTGCCGGGAAGTCGAAGCTCGCGGTGGAGCTGGCCGCGTCTCGGTCTCGTGAGGTCGATTTCATCGCCACCGCCGAGGCGCTGGACGACGAGATGGCCGAACGCATCGCGCGTCATCGCGCTGAGAGACCCGGGCACTGGAGGACGCTAGAGGAGCCGGTGGAGATCGCGTCCGCGCTGGAGCTCCTTCCCGAGCAGGCGTGTGCAGTGATCGACTGCCTGACACTCTGGGTCTCCAACCTGATGGACAGGGACTTTGACGACGACGACATCGAGCAGCGAGCAAGCGCGCTCCTGTCGATCGCGCGCGCGCGAACCGGCCTGACCGTTGTCGTCAGCAATGAGGTGGGGGCGGGCATCGTCCCGGTTCACCCGGAGGCTCGTCGCTTCCGCGACCTGCTCGGGCGCGCCAACTGTCTCTTCGCCGAAGCGGCCGATCGCAGCCTCCTGGTTGTAGCCGGTCGCGCGCTCTCGCTGGCCGACCCCCGCTCGATCCTGGGCACCGCCGATGGATGAGTGGCTCGCTCATCTGCTTGCGGACCTGCCGGAGCCCGATGAAGATGCGCGCGCGGCCGTGATCTCGAGGGCGGAGCAGATCCTGCGCCCGCGAGGTGCGTTGAGGGCTCTCGATGAGCTGGCGTCGTGGCTCGCGGCGTGGCAACGAAGCGCGCGCCCGGAGGTGAATCGTCCCGCGGTCGTGTTGTTCGTGGCCGATCACGGAGTGGCGTCTGAAGGCGTGAGCGCATATCCGCCGGAGGTCACCGCTTCGGTGTACGAGGCGCTGAGAGCGGGCGTCGCGACCGCCCCGGTCATGGCGCGCGCGCTCGGCGCGCGCTTGGTACTCGTCGACGTCGGGGTAGGAAGGCCAACCTCCAACATCGCCCGCGCTCCTGCTTTGAGTCCACGGCGCTTCTTCGAATGTTTCGAGGCCGGCCGCAACGCGGTGGCGGGTCTCGACGCGGACCTGATCGTGCTGGGCGAGATGGGCATAGGCAACACAACCGCGGCGGCTGCAGTGTGCTCGGGTCTATTCGGATTACAGGCGGAACACTGGACGGGACGCGGCACCGGAGTGGACGACGACGCCTACGCGCGCAAGGTCGCGGCCGTCGAGGCCGCGGCCTCCCGGGTCCCCTCCTCGACCGGTCCGTTCGAGGTGTTGCGGTTGGTCGGCGGTGCCGAGCTGGTCGCGCTCGCAGGAGCCGCCCTCGAGGCGCGTCGGCGGTCCCTCCCGATAGTGCTCGACGGATTCGTCGTCACGGCGGCGATCGCTCCCCTCGAGCTCGCGCGTCCCGGGCTGCTCGATCACTGCGTCGCCGGGCACGTTTCCTCCGAGCCGGGCCACCGTCTCTTGCTCGACAAGCTCAACAAGAAGCCGTTGCTGGATCTCGAGCTGCGCTTGGGGGAGGGAAGCGGTGCGCTGCTGGCGGTTCCGTTGATCCGGTTGGCGGCCGCGGCCGTCGTCGAGGTCGCCACCTTCGCCGAGTGGGGCCGGGCTCGGTAGTGAACGGCCTCAGGCTCGCGGTCGCGTTCCTGACGCGCGTGCCGGTCGCCGCACTGCGGCCGGAGACGGATCTCGCTCGGTCGGTGCCCTGGTTCCCGGTTGTCGGCGCGGCGATCGGTGCAGCGACCGCGCTAGTCTTCGCGAGCCTGCGAGAGGCGTTGCCGGCTACCGTGGCCGCGGCGGTCGCGCTGGGCTTCCAGATCGTTATCACCGGCGCCCTTCACGAGGACGGTCTGGGAGACGTCGCCGATGCCTTTGGGCTCCGCCGCCCTCGGGCAGAGGTCGTCCGCATCCTCGAGGACCCGCGCCTCGGCACCTACGGTGTGGCGGCGATATCGCTGAGCGTGGTCGTCCGCGTCGCCTCGCTGGCCGCGCTCGATGCCTGGGGGGCGATCGCGGCGCTGCCGGCCGCCCACGCGCTCGGCCGATCGGCCGCGGTGGCGCTGCTGGCAGTCGTACCTCCCGCCGCGAACCAGGGATTGGGAGCGACTTACGGGCGCGGCGTCTCGGACCG
>JBOGWZ010000073.1:0-6600 GCA_050694075.1 Actinomycetota bacterium
GTTCAGCAGCGTCTGCGCCTGTCCCGGCCCGGGCCTCCGCGGCAGACGTCGCGCTGCGGTCCCCCGATGAGCAGGTCGCGGCCGCGGCCGCCGCGGAGAACGTCGCGGCCCCGACCACCTCTTAAAGTGTCGCCGCCTCCCCGGCCAATCAGCCTGTCCCGGCCTCCACCGCCCCGCAAGTCGTCGTTGCCTCTGCCGCAGTCGATCGTGTCGTTGCCTCCGCCCCCGATGCAGACGTCCTCGCCGCCGCCCCCGTAGATCTCGTTGTCCTCGGGCCCACCGACGAGTCGATCGGGGCCGTCTGTGCCGCATATGACCCGCGGCAGCCCGCAGCGCGGGTGGACGTCGCCCTCAGCATCGTTCCGTTCGAACGAGCCGATGTCGCATCGCGCATCTCGGTCCTCGTGCCGGGCGGGCCGCTTTTGGCCGCGTTGGTCTTTGCCCGGCGGCGGGCAGAAGCCCGGGTCGACGGCGTCGAGAGCGGGGCTGCCCTCACTCAGGGAATGGTTCAGCGTCGAGCCGCCGTTAAAGGCGAGCGGTCCGAGACGCGGGTTCTCGCCGCCGATGCTCCCGCCGGCTGTGGAGAGATTGCATGCCGTCGATATTGGATCGTCGGTGAGGTTGAAGCCGAGGTCCTCGTAGCGGGCATCCTCTTGGTTGCAGTTGTTCGGCGAACCACCAGAGATTATGGACATGCGAAAGCGCGTAGCGTGGCCGGTATCCTCAGACTCGTCCCAGAGGTTGCCTGCGTCGCGACCTGCCGAGTTGTCGTGGAGCGTCACGGCGGTCGCGGTGACATCTCCGCAACACTCGTTGTAGATGCCGCCCCCGAGTCCGTCCGTGGTGTTTCCGCTAATGGTGCTGTTGAGCAGGAAGACATTGGCGTCGCTCCAGATGGCACCGCCCTCGTCGAAGCCCTCGTTACCAACGAAGCTCGAACCCCTGGCTCTGAATTCCGCGTTTGCTACCGCGTAGAGGCCGCCTCCGAGGTTGGCGCTGTTCCCGGCGCCCGGCAGGCCAACCTGAACAGCGTCGAGCACCGCCGAAGAGAAGTTGGTTCCTCCGACGAAGATGGCGCCTCCGTCTTCGGGGGCCGTGTTGTTCAGGAACTCGCTCTCGGTCACGAGCAGGCGACCGCCGCCTCCGCTGAACACACCTCCGCCGTCATCGGCTGCGTCGTTGCCGTCGAAGACGCTTCTCGACACGGTTACGCTGCCGAAGCTCAGGATGGCACCGCCGTTACCGATCAGGGCGGAGTTTCCTTCTCCCGGCCGGCCGAACGTCACTCCCTCCAGCACAAGGGCAGACGAGCTCTCGTTGAGTATCGCCCCCGCCTGAGCGGCCTCGTTATTGGTGAAGACCGTGCCCTCGGCGATGACCTGAGCAACACTGGTCTCGCCGTCGCTCCGTATCGCCCCACCGTCGCCGCGCGGATCGGAGCGGCTCGAGGCCCGGTTGGAGTCGAACAGCCCTCCGTTCAGGCGCAAGGTGCCGCCGTCGTTGAACATCCCGCCGCCATCGAGGAGCGACTCGTTCTTCCGAACCTTGACGTTGTCGGCGGTCAGGGTCCCAGCGTTGTAGATGCCACCGCCCTCGGCCGCGGCGTTGCCTCGCACCACGACGTCCACCAGCTCGAGATCCTGCGTGTTCTGGATGCCGCCGCCAACCGCGCCGATGCCGGTGACGTCGCCCTCCCGCAGGATGAGGTCCTGCAGGGCTACGCCGAAGGGAGCCTCGAGGGTGGCCGTGGTCTGGGTGACGTCGAAGACTCGATCGATTTCGTTCGCGTTGATCGTTGCGGCGGTTGCCCCGGCCGCGGGTTTCGCCCGTATTTCGAGTGGATTGACGATGTCGAGGTCGCCCTGACGCGCCGCGTCCTCGCCGGTTCCACCTATCGAGAGCTCGTACGGACTCAGCTCCGTCGGTAAGACGATGACGTCGACTCCGCTGCCTGCTGGACAGTCGGTGCTGCCCGACTGCTCGTCCTCGTTTGCGTTGATGATCGCTTCTCGCAGCGAACACAGAGCGTTGGTGTTGATCTCGTCGCCGGGAGTCTCGATGACGATCGTAGTGGCCGCATGCCCGGACGTGAATGGATAGCCGAACAGGGAGACGAGGAGCGCGACGCAGCAGCTGAACGCGAGCGACCTCATGGAGAAGAACAGAGTTTTCTCCACCGACCCCCCGGTCGTCCAGCCCCGGGTGACGCCGGCGTTGGTGATCACCTTCTGCCTAACCAGAGCCCGCATTCATACCCCCGAGATGCGTGGAGACCAGGAGGCTATCGAAAGAGGCCGGCCCCCGGTTGCCCGGGGGCCGGCCCTGGCTGGCTGTGCGCACCGAGCTCCCGCTAGAAGAGCGCCTCGATCGTCCTCGACCGCGCCCGCCGGCAAACGATCGTGTCGCCGAACGCATTGGTGAAGACCTTGCGCCGCGCCCTGGCGTAGTAGCGACCCTCGCCCCCCGTGAGGTGTGGCTCACTCCACCTCCCGCGGTTGTTGGTGAGATCGCGGGCGACCGTGCGATCGGGTCCCCGACGAACCTTCTTGACGACGACCCGGCGTTCCCTACGGCACCTGGCGCGGGCCGATCTCACCCTGCCCTTGAAGCGGTGCGGGGAGGCCTGGTGGCGGATCGATACGCTCGAGGCCACCCGGAACGTCCCGGTCTCGGTGGTGTCCGAGATCGACGAGCAACCCGGGTCGGCCGGGAAGTCGATGTCGCCGTCGCCGTCGTTGTCCACGTCGTCGTTGCACGCCACCGGGCTCGGCGACGGGGTCGGGGTGGGAACTATCCACCTCTTCTCGACGACGTCGGTGTCGTCTCGGTCGGTCGCGCCCGTCGGCGTGAGGGGCTCGACGTCGCAATTGCCGCCGTCCTCGGAATCCCCGAGGTCGAACTCGTCGTCGTCGTCGGTGTCCAGCCACACGCAGATCACATCCGTGCCCGCGACCCCGTTGCCCGTGTAGGTGACAGAGCACGTGTCGTTGCCCAGGGTGCACGACAGATCGGCCTCGTCTTCGTCGTTGGTCAGGTCCTCGTTGGGGCCGGAGATGATCTTGGCGTCTATCTCGTCGTCCTCGTCTGCCGCGAGCTCGCTCTCGTCGAACCGCGCCGTCAACGTGTGCGTGGTGTCGCCGGGAAGGACGTTCGTAGCGGTCTCCGGCGTCGCGTCCAGCTCGTCGCCGGCGGCGCCGTCACCATCACCGTCACCCTCCTCACCCTGCTGGTGCTCTACCGCCCCCGCGTCGCACTCGTCGTCGTCGTCGTCGGGGCGTTCCTCGCCGCGCTGATCTTCGTCGACACCTCCGCATTCGGAGTCATCCATGACGTTCACGGCGTCAGAGTTGTCGTCCGGGAGGTGCGTCTCTGTTGCGCCGCCGTTGTCGTCCAGGCTGTCGAGATCCGCGTCGTCGCCGGATATGTCGTCGGTATCGTCGAAATCGCAGGTGTCGTCCGAGTCCAGGTTGAAGCCACCGGAGACGATGTCATCGGTGGCGCCGGTGTCGTCGCAGTCGTCCCCCTCATCTTGATCCGCAACGATCGAGCGGGCTATGTCGAGGTTGCCGCTGTCCCCTGCAACCGTGATGCCGCCTCCTGCCTCGGCCGCATTGTCGGTGACGGTCACGTAATCCGCCTCGAAGGTGTCGCCGCCGCTGCCGTCGAAGTAGACGCCGCCCCCGTCCTCCGTGCTACCGGCGACGTTCTCGGTGGCGGAGTTGCCGCTGATGGTGGAGTTGAGCATCGTGACCGCTTCGTTCGCCCAGATCCCCCCGCCTAGCATCACTGTCGCAGGTCCACCACCCAGTCCGGCGCCCGCCTCGGCCACGTTATTGCTGAAGGTGGATGCCTCGATGTCTGTGACCCCCCCCGAGCTGCTGTAGTAGAGGCCTCCCCCGCGCGCAAACCCGCTGTCGTCGTCCTCGGTTACGGCCCGGTTCCCGTCTAGTGTCGACTCGAAAATCGTGAGCGTGCCGGTGCCGTCACTGGCGACGCCGCCCCCGCCGGCGGTTCTTGCTGCGCTCCCGGCGGCGCAGACAAGGTTGTCCAGAACGGCCGCTCTCGTCAGCGTCAAATCCCCCTCGTTGAAGATGCCTCCGCCGAACGCGCTTCCGGTCGCTTCCAGGACCCCACTCCGGATGTCGACGTCGACGAGCTCGACCGCGGCCCCCGCGGTCACGTGGATCACCCGATCGGTCGCGTCGGCGGTGTCCCCGTCGCAGTCGTGCGCGCCTGGGTTGCCGTCGCCGTCTATTACCGCCACCTCGTCGTCGGGATCGTTGCGGGTGCTACCCCCATCGATGGTGGTCTCCTCGCTATCGGTGAGTACCAGCTCGCCATCGTCCAGCTCGTAGGTCTCGTCCCCGTCGAGCTCGATGGTGTCCGCTCCAGTGCCCGCGTCGCAGTCGTCGTGGGTAGAGGCATCGTCGTTGGCGTTTTCCACTGCCTCGCGCAGCGAGCAGTCACCGTCGTCGTCAATCTCGTCCTCGGTGGTCTCGACCTCGATGGTCGCCGCGTGCGCCGGCGGGGACGCAACCAGGACCAAGACGGAGGTGATCAGGAACAGAACGGTCAGATGCGCCACCATCCGACCGGGGAGAGAACGAGTCTTCATCGGTTGCCCCTATAGCTCGGGGAAGCTCATGGCAGACCTGGTCTGACCCGGCCTCCGTTTGATGTCTGGCTAAAGGTGGCAGGAGGGGCCCTCAGCGACAAGGGGATACGTGGATTGTTTTCTTGAGTGGTCAGAACTGACTAGTCGTCCGGCAATAGTGCCTCGAGCATCCGGATGAAGTGCATGGTCGCCGCCGCATCGTGATGCCACACTATTGAGGTCTTCAGCGGGTGGAAGGAGAACGGTATGGGCACCATTGCTTCCGATGTCACGATCAATGAGTCGGCTCTAAACGAGCTCAAGGGGTCTTTCCGGGGACAGCTCGTTTATCCGGAGGATCCCTCTTACCACGAGCACCGCAAGATCTGGAACGGGTCGATCGATCGGTTCCCGGCCCTCATCGCGCGCTGCGCCGGCGTCGCCGACGTGATCGCGGCCCTGAGGTTCGCGAGAGCAACCGGCCTCGAGGTCGCCGTGCGATCCGGGGGACACAGCTTCCCGGGGCTGTCCCTCTGCGACGGCGGCATCGTCATCGATCTGGGGGCGATGAAGGGGATCCGCGTCGATCCCGAGGCGCGCACGGTAAGGGCTCAGGCCGGCGTGCTCTTGGGAGAGCTCGACCGAGAGACACAGGAGTTCGGATTGGCCGTCCCGGCCGGGATCGTCACGCACACCGGGCTTGCGGGGCTCACGCTGGGCGGCGGCATCGGGTGGCTTCAGCGGAAGTACGGGCTCACGATCGATCAGCTTCTCTCCGTCGACCTGATCACGGCCGAGGGCGAGTTCGTGAAGGCGAGCGAGACGGAGAATCCGGATCTCTTCTGGGGCGTGCGCGGCGGGGGCGGCAACTTCGGCATCGTCACCGAGTTCACGTTCAGGCTGAACCCACTGGGTCCGATCGTGGTTGCGGGACCGGTCTTCTGGCCCATGGAGGAGTCCCCGAACGTCCTGCGCTTCTACCGCGAGTGGATCGCCGACGTGCCCGACGAGCTGACGACGATCGTGGTCCATCGGAAGGCCCCGCCGCTTCCCGTGGTGCCGCCGGAGCTGCACGGCAAGCCCGTCGTCGCCGTGGTCTGCTGTTACGCGGGCCCGGTCGAGGACGGGGAGAAGGTCGTGCGGCCGCTCAAGGAGTTCGGCTCGCCGGTGCTCGACCTGTGCGTGCCCAAACCGTTTCTCGTCCATCAGGCGATGTTCGATCCGTCGTTCCCACACGGGCGGTGGTATTACATGCGGGCCTTCGACGTGGCGGAACTCACCGACGAGGTCATCGACGTCACCGCCGAGCACGCCCTACGGATCAAGTCCCCGCATACCGCATTCCCGATCTTCCACCTCGGAGGTGCGATCGCACGCGTGGATCCGAACGAGACGGCGTTCAACGGCCGCGGTGCCGGCCACACGTTCAACGTCGCGGCGACAACCGAGACGAGCGACGGTTTCGAGGAGGAGCGGGAGTGGGCGCGAGGCCTGTGGTTGGCCCTCGAGTCGTATCACGAGAGCGTGTACGTGAACTTCCTGATGGACGAGGGCGAGGAGAGGATCCGCCAGGCCTACGGGGCAGAGAGATACGAGCGGCTCAAGGCCTTGAAGCGCCGCTACGACCCGGGCAACTTCTTCCGGCTCAACCAGAACATCCCGCCCGAGTAGGGGGTCCCCAGCCGAGTAGGGGGTCCCCAGGTCCACGTCGTCGTCGCCTCTAAGGTTCCCCCCGGGGCGACAGTGGTCAACCCCGTGCCGTCGATACCCGACTCGTGTAGCGTCGGGGCGTTCGGCCACGCCGTCTGTGGCTCCACGCAGGCGGCATGCGGTGGCGTGTAGACGACGACGGTCTCGATTGGCGGATCGAAATCGAGCCTGAGCTCCAGGTCGGGCCACGCCACGATCGCCGGAGAGCGGGCGGGGGCATAGATGTGATCGAGACGTCGATCTCGCAGCGCGGGACCTTGCCGCAGGTCGGTGTCGCCGGTTACCGGGATCAGATG
>JBOGWZ010000074.1:0-6595 GCA_050694075.1 Actinomycetota bacterium
GGCTCGTTGACGACGGCCACCTTTCTCCCCTCCTTGATCCCGAGCTTCTTGTGAAGGGGCGTGCCCGAATAATCCTTGGTCACGGCCTCCTCCATCCCTCGGTCGCCTCCGTCACCCGAGCCCTCACCTCGGCTGGGTCGACCCGGCGCAGGACCCCATCCTCGACGACCAGCTCTCCTCCCACCATCACCTTCGCTATCGCCGTTGACTGCATCGAGTTGATCACCTGGTACGGGAGGGTCTCGAGGGGTTGCAGCGAGAGATCGTTGAGATCGAGCGCGACGAGGTCGGCGAAGCGGCCGGGTTCGATCGAACCGCTCGGAACGCCCAGCATCTCCGCGCCGGCTATGGTCCCGAGCTTCAGAACGGTGGCAGCGCCGAGCGCGCTCCCGTCCGTCAGCCGCGCCTTCGCGACGACCGTCGCCGTCCGCATCTCGTCGAACACGCTCTGCCGGTTGTTGGCGCATCCCCCGTCCGGGCCGAGGGCCACTCGGATCCGCCGACGCAGCATCTCGGGCACCTTGGCGATGCCGTCGCCCAGGAACGCGTTTGCTCCCGGGCAGTGGACGACGCCCGCTTGCGACAGCGCGAGCAGCTCCAGCTCCTCGTCGTCGAGCCACACCGCGTGGATCGCGATCAGCCGCTCGTCGAGCAAGCCCTCCCCGGCCAGCAGCTTGACCGGCGGCGAGCCGTAGAGGTCCTCTATCCGCTCGCGCTCGTAGCGCGCCTCGGCGACGTGCAGGTGATAAGGACAGTCGAGCTCGCGTGCCAGCTCGAGTGCGATGCGGACGGTCTCGGGCGAGGCCGCGTGCAGCGAGTGTGGAGCCGGCTGCACGTAGACGTGAGGGTCGTCGGAGAACTCCTCGGCGAGGTCGCGGCAGCGCTCCGCCGCGTCGACGGCCGCCTCCCGGTAGCGTTGCGGGGCCTTTGTTGGGGCCTCCAAGTCGTAGAAGGTGCGCGCCAGTACCAGCCTTATGCCCACGTCCTTCGCGGCGCGGATCACTCGCTCTGCGTTGTCGTTGCCGTTGTCGTGGATGTAGAAGAAATCGACGGTGGTCGTCGTGCCGGACAAGAGCGCTTCAGAGAAGGCGAACAACGCGCCCGCGTAAAGGTCCCTGCCGTCGAGACGCTCGGAGAACGGATACAGGACTTCGTCTCGCCAGCTTTCGAAGCTGCGGTCGTCGGCGAAGCCCTTGAGCAGGCTCTGGAACGCGTGTCCGTGCGCGTTGACGGTTCCCGGAAGCACGGCTACATGCCCCCAGTCGTCCACCTCCATGTCGCCGGGAACGGCGCGTGCGTCGACGACCGCGGAGATGCGGTCGCCGTCGATCACCAGTGCCTGGTCAGCCCGGAAGGATCCCCCGCTGTAGATCAGCTCGGCAGTTACGGCCCACATCCGGCCGCAGGATAGTCGCATTAGGGTCTCCGGGTGCCCGTCCGGATCGGAGAGCAGCTAACGCTGGAAGATGTCGTCGCGGTCGCGCTCGAAGAGGAGCGGGTCGAGATCGCAGCTGGCGTCCCAACCGTGATCGAGGCGGCGCGCGACGTCGTCGAGGACGCGGTCTCTTCGGGGGCCGCGGTCTACGGCATAACGACCGGGATCGGAGACCTGGCCACCGTCCGCATAGAGCCGGTCGAGGCCGAGCGATTGCAGGCCGCGATCGTGCGGAGCCACGCCACAGCGGTCGGCCCCCGGCTTTCGCGCGCCGCGGTCAGGGCGATGCTCCTGCTCAAGGCGCGCACGTTCGCGTTCGGGATCTCCGGCGTCCGCCTGGAGCTCGTCGAGCGCATCGTGTGGATGCTCAACGAGAAACTCCACCCGGTCGTGCCGGCGCAAGGCTCGCTCGGAGCTTCCGGGGACCTGGCGCCCCTCGCGCACCTCGCCCTGCCGTTGATCGGCGAGGGCGAGATCGAGGCCGGAGGGCGTACCCGGCCCGCCTCCCAGGCGCTGCGAGAGGCGGGCGTCGAGCCCCTGACGCTCTCGTTCAAGGAGGGGCTGTCGCTCGTCAACGGCACCGAGGGGATGCTGGCGCTCGGGATATTGACGTGCGCGCGAGCGGAGACGCTGGCGCGCAGCGCGGACATTGCCGGCGCGATGACGCTGGAGGCGTGCCTCGGGACCGACCGCGCCTTCGACGAGAAGCTGATCGCACTCCGCAGTCATCCCGGGGGCCGCGCCGTCGCGCGCAACCTTCGCTCGCTGCTGGAGGGAAGCGAGATCGTGGCGTCGCATCGCGATTCAGAGCATCTCGTCCAGGACGCGTACTCACTGCGCTGCATCCCCCAGGTGCACGGCGCATACCGCGACGCGATCGCCTACGTCCGCGGAACCCTGGAGGCCGAGTTGGCCTCCGCCATCGACAACCCCTCGGTGCTCGTAGATAGGGGCAGCGTGCTCTCCAGCGGCAACTTCCACGGGGAGTCCCTCGGACTGGCGCTCGATCACCTCGCGCTGTGCCTCGCGGGATTCGCGACGATCTCGGAACGACGCGTCGCCCGCCTCGTGGACTCGGATCTGAACAACGGCCTGCCACCCTTCCTCACACGCGATCCCGGCCGCAACTCCGGGTTCATGCTCGCCCATTACACGGCGGCGTCGTTGGTGTCGGAGAACCGGAGCCTGTGCTTCCCCGCGTCGTCCGATTCCATCCCGACGTCCGCGGGGCAGGAGGATCATGTCTCGATGGGGATGACCAGCGCGCGCAAGGCCGCCGCGATCGTGTCGAACTCGGAACGCGTGCTTGCGATCGAGGCCCTGTGCGCGGCCCAGGGGCTCGATCTGCGCGCTCCGCTGTCGCCGGCGGTGGCAACCGCGGCGGCGCGCGACGTAGTAAGAGAGGTGTCCCCGTTCCTCGAGGACGACCGACCGCTCGGTCGCGACATCGAAGCGGTGAGCGAGCTGATCGAGAGCGGTCGGCTGGCCGCCGGCGTCGACTAAATCGGAGACAATCATTCTGATGGTCGAAAGGAAGCACGTTCGGTCGGGATCTCCCTACGAGGACAAGATTGGCTTCAGCCGCGCGGTGCGGGTCGGCAACCGGGTGCTGGTTTCGGGAACGGCACCGATCTGGTCCGACGGGGCGGTCGACCCCGACCCTTACGTCCAGGCGAGGCGCTGCCTCGAGATCATCGTGCAGGCACTAGGGGAAGCGGGAGCTTCTCCTCAACACGTCGTGCGAACGCGCACATACCTCACCGATGCATCGTATGGCGAGGCCGCTGCCAAAGCGCACGCCGAGGTGTTCGGTGCTGCGAGTCCGGCCTCAACGATGGTCGTGGTCGCCGGATTCCTCGACGATCGCTGGAAGGTCGAGTTCGAAGCAGAAGCCGTTTTGGGCCTGGCCGGCGCCGTTTCTCCGGCATCTGGACCTGAATAGACCTGGTCTAGACGCCATCGCAGAAGTATCGGCGTCTCGTATCAGAAGTCCGAGGCGTTAGGCACCTCGCGAAGCTAGCGCGTGCTCGAGGGGCGCCCGTCGAGACGGGCGCGTGCTCGCTCCGCGACATGCACGAGCTCGCCGCCGCAGACGACCGCGAGCACGACGTCGTGGTCGGGGCGGTATACAACGTGATCGAAGCTCGGGACATCGAGCACGACGAGATCCGCTCGCATCCCCGGAGCGAGCCCGCCGGTCTCCTCGTGGAGGCCCAGCGCGTACGCCGCGTTCGCGGTGGCGGCGACGAGGGCCTCGAGCGGACGAAGCCCGTACAGCCGGCACGCCAGCGCGATCACGAACGGCATCGAGTGGATCGGCGACGTCCCCGGGTTGAAATCCGTTCCGAGGGCGACTATTGCTCCCCGCTGGATAAGCGTGCGAGCCGGCGGCTTCTCCGTCTGGCGCAGGGTGAAGGTCGCGCCGGGAAGCAGCACCGCGACGGTGTCGGTGCCGGCGATGTCCGCGGCGGACTCGGCCGGCGTGTGGTTGAGGTGATCGGCCGTGGCGAAGCCGGAGTGAGCCGCGAAAGATGCCGCCCGTGAGTCCTCCAACTGGTCGGCGTGCATGCGCATCCGCAGACCGTGAGCTCGAGCGCTTTCGGCGAGGCGTTCCGCGTGCTCGAGCCGGAAGGCGATGTCCTCGACGTAGACGTCGCACGCGCTCGCCAGGCCCTCGTCCGCGACCACGGGCAGCAGATCCCGTAACACCTCCTCGATCCACTCCCCCGGCTTCTTGCCCTTCGGCACCGCGTGGGCCGCGAGACATGTGGTCACGACCGTCTGCGGGACCCGTTCGGACAGCGCGCGGGCGAGACGGAGCTGCCGCAGCTCGCCGTCCACCGACAGCCCATAGCCCGACTTCGTCTCGAACGTCGTCGTTCCCGCGGACAGCATCGCGGCCGCGAGTCCCTCAGAGAACGCGAGCACGTCCTCGTCGGATGCCTCGGCCAGCAGCCGGGCCGAGCGATAGATGCCTCCCTCCTCGTGGTGGATGGTCTCGTAGCGCGCACCGGCGAGGCGCGCCGCGTCCTCCTCGGCGCGCCACCCGTAGAACGGAAGATGTGTGTGGCAGTCGACGAAGCCGGGGACGACGGCGCAACCAGACGCGTCGAAGACGACGTCCGCGGAGGTCTCCCTCCCCAGCGACGCGATCCGACCGTCTTCACATACGATCGATGTGTCGGAGAGCACGTCCGCCTCTGCGAGAGCTTCACCCCGTACCGGGGCGCCGCCGGCCAGGGGGATGACGCTCGAAGCGTTCGCGACGACGAGCGCGCTCATCGGCGGACCTTCACGTAGCGGTAGGTGCCGCCCTCCTCGATCCTCTCGATCTCGCCGCGGCGGCGCAGGTACGCGAGGTGTGCCAGCGCCTCGCCGAGGGCGAGGCGCTTCTGAAAGTTGAGCAGAGCCGCGCCGAAGATCTCATCGGTGATCTCGGACGCGGTGCGCGGCTGAGAGCGTATGACCTGCAGGATCGCTCCGAGACGGCGATCGTGGTGATGAGCTATCGCGCGGGCGCGCTCGGCGCCGTCGTCGAAGGGGTGGCCGTGGCCGGGAAGCACGAGAGAGGGCGTCAGCTCCCCGACTCTCTCCAGGGACGCGAGGTAGTCCCCCAGCGGGTCTTCGTCCTCGCCGCGCTTGAAGTCGATGTGGGGCGTGATCGACGGCAGCAGATGGTCACCGGATATGAGCAGGCCCTCGTCGCGCGCGAAGAGGCAGATGTGTCCCGGTGAGTGTCCCGGCGTGTACACGACCTCCCACGTCCGGCCCCCGGCCGGGAACGTATCCCCGGCTTCGACCGGCACGGTGGGATCCACCACGGAGTGCACGAACGGACGCCAATCCTCGAACGCGGTGAGCTCGTCGAGGTCCTCCTCGTCGGCGACGTGTGCGGCGAGCATCGCCTTGACTCTTCCGATCGCGCCGTCTGGGTCGCGATAGCGCTCGAGCTCGAAGTGTGAGCCCGGATGCATCAACAGCTCACACCCGGTCTCCTCGATCACCCGCCCGGCCATCCCGTAGTGATCGATATGGGGGTGGGTCACCACGAGCCGCTTCACCGCGTCGATGCGAACGTCGCAGGCCGCGACCGCCTCGGTGACATCGTCCCACCCGTGGTCCCGGTCGCCGGCCGGCATGTAGATGCCACAGTCGACGAGCGTCGGAGCGTCGTCGTCCGCAAGAAGATAGGCATTGACCCGGTCGAGGCCCTCGAACGGGAGCGGGAGCACCAGACGGAATACGCCGGGCGCCGGCGCGCGACGACGGTGCTCGATCGGCTTGGGAGCCAAGGCCTACTCGTGCAATTGCTCTTTGATCACGAACGACACGCGCACCAGCACTTGATAGGTGATCCCGTCCTCTGCGACGAGCCCGTTGATGCGCTCCACCTCGAAGGACGTGATCCCCCGAAGCGTCAGCTGTGCGCGGCCGACCGCATCTGCGACGGCCTCCTCGATCGACGCGCCGGTCGCGGTGAGATCGATCGACTTCTCAACCGCCATAGGAAAACCCCCTTACCAAGGTAAGGGGGTCATCCTAGAGGGGGAGGGAGGTACGTGGTACTCAGTCTCGTCGAGCGATCGGAGAAGAGAAGCTCGGGGTCATGGCGCACCTGACCGCCGGTCGCAGCGCCGACGTCCTGCGACGATGGTCCTGCGTCAGCGTGTTGCGGGACACCGCGAGCCACCACTTCACGGGCGTGACCCGGATAGAGGAGTCTCTCGGTCCCGACATCCAGGCGCACCGCCGGGCTTCCATCCTGCTCCTTCCTCGCTCGGGAACCTCCTGGGGGGGGTCCCGTCTGCATTCGCCTGGCGCGAGGATTCGTCGTTGGAACTCCGATTCCTTCCGAGGCGCGAGAAAATCCTGGCTCACCTGGAGAAACGTCCGGATCGTCCCGCTTTGCTCACTACCGCCGAGTTGTATCTCAGCCACCTAGGCGGTGGCTCACGTGCAACTCGACGCGGGGGGCGTGGGGCTAGATGTAGCCGCGGAGCTCTTCGGCGTGAGCCACCCGCTGCACCGCGATATCGAAGGCCGCATCCCTCAGCGTGGTGCCGTCGTCATCGGCCCGAGCGAAGACCTGCTGGAGCGCCCGGGACATCCGCTTCTTGAGCTCGAAGTTCACCGCGTCGAGCTCCCAGCGGAACTGCTGGA
>JBOGWZ010000075.1:0-6562 GCA_050694075.1 Actinomycetota bacterium
GAGCCCGAAGGCGCCGGCGGCCAGCACGAACAACCATCCCGCCTGGGCCGTGCTGCCCGCCGCCATGAGCACGACGCCCAGAAGTGAGATCAGCCCCGCCTTGCGTGCTGCTCGCGTCACGGTCCGGTCACCGGGACCGCGGTGCGGGCGAGGACCTCCTCCACGATCTGATTCGTGCGTCCCCGGTCCAGACGCAACTCTGCGGTCGTCACCACGCGGTGGGCGAGGGCCGTCACCGCAAGCCTCTTGACGTCGTCCGGGACGACGTAGTCCCGACCGTCCAACAGTGCCCGCGATTGCGCGCAGCGCACAAGGGTGATCGATGCGCGCGGGCTCGCGCCGAGCTCGACGTCGGGATGCTCGCGCGTCGCACGCGCGATCGCGATCGCGTAGTCGAGGACCGGCTGAGCCACATGCGTCTCCCGCACTAGCCTGCGGATACCGAGCACCTCTTCGGGAGACAGGACCGCTTCCAACTCATCGATGGGATGGGATTCGAGCTGACTCGAAACGATCTCTCTCTCCGTAAGGGCGTCCGCGTAACCGATGTCCATCGCCATCGCGAAGCGGTCGAGCTGCCCCTCGGGAAGCGGATACGTACCGTGGTGCTCGAGTGGATTCTGGGTCGCGACGATGAAGAGTGGCTCCGGCAAGAGATGGCGCCTCCCGTCGACCGTGACGGCCCCTTCGTCCATCGCTTCCAAGAGGGCGGACTGGGTCCGCGGCGTAGTCCGGTTGATCTCGTCCACCAGCACGACGTTGGCGAAGACCGGTCCCGGGATGAACTCGAAGGTACGACGCTGCTGGTCGAAGACCGATGTGCCGGTGATGTCCGAAGGCAGAAGATCAGGTGTCGCTTGGATGCGCTTGAAGGAACCCCGGACGCTCACTGCTATCGCGCGCCCGAGCATCGTCTTGCCGACCCCCGGCACGTCTTCCACGATCAGGTGTCCACCCGCGAACAGTGCGGTCACGGCGGCCTCGATCACCGCGCGTTTACCGCGTATGACCCTCTCCACATTGTCGATCAACAGGCGTGCGGCTCTCATCGCCGCGGCACGATCCATATGGGGAAATCCTCCTTGGTTGTTATTCGGCCCCGGTTACGCCCCCTCTTGAGGCGAGAATGGCAAAGTGGCCCCTTTTGAGATCCTCGAGCACACCGCCGACGTGGGCGTGCGGGCCTCCGGTGAGACGCTCGAAGAGACCTTCGAGCAGGCGGCCCGGGGGATGTGCGATATCGCCGGCATCTGGAGGGGGGAGGAGGAGGGGACAGACGAGGAGGAGGGGACAGACGAGGAGGAGGGAGGCGAGGGCGAGGAGATCGACATCTCGCTGGCCGCGGACGATCTCGGCGCCCTGCTCGTCGACTGGCTCTCGGAGATCCTCTACCTCCACGACTCCCGTCGCAGCGCCGTGGCCGGCGTGCGGGCCGAGCGGATATCGCCCTCCGAGGCGGAGGGCTCGGTGCGCCTGCGTCCCCTCGGCGACGAGCTCGCAGAGGGGGTTCAGGTCAAGGCCGTCACCTATCACCGTTTGAAGGTTGAGCGAAGCGAGCATGGGTGGACGGCGGAGGTCTATCTCGATATCTGAGCAACGGCAGCGAGCCGGGAATCGTTCTAAGAGGAAAAGGGGCGGGCGGCGACCTCTGGAGACCCGGGGAAAGAAGAGGTCGCCGCCGCTACTGGGGACGGATCCGATAGCCGGGGCCGCCCCCATCCGCCCCAAATCGACACGAAACGGTCACGCGGGAGATTCGGCGCGAACGCCCCCGTTCCTCCCCCTCCTCCTGTGGGGGAACCCCGGCGCCAAGGCGCCTCACTGGTTCCCCCCTTCCCCCTCCTCCGGATGGGGTCGGAGTGGCCCCAGTGGGCGTGAGCCTGCCTTGATCGCCGACGTAACCTGGACGACATGGCCGAGCCTCGCCGACTCGAGGAGTTTCTGTGGGAGCTCCCGGTCGGATACGTGGACGGGATGCGCGCCCCGGGCCGCATCTTCGCCTCGGAGAATCTCCTGAAAAAAGCGGTCGAGGACAGGGCGATCGAGCAGGTCGCAAACGTCGCGACCCTGCCCGGGATCGTGGGCGCCTCGTACGCGATGCCCGACATCCATTGGGGGTACGGCTTCCCGATCGGGGGGGTGGCCGCGACCGACGTCGACGGTGACGGAGTGGTCTCCCCGGGGGGCGTCGGGTTCGACATCGGCTGCGGAGTGCGGTTGGTGCGCACCGAGCTGACTTACGAGTCCCAACTGAAACCGAAGATCAAGGAACTGGTCGACGACCTCGGCCGGCGCGTGCCTCGGGGAGTCGGGGGCCGGGGTCGGATGAAACTCGAGCGCTCGGAGTTAGAGAAGGTATTGCTCGAGGGGGTGAGGTTCCCGCTGTCCAGGGGGGCCGGGTGGGACGAGGACGCGGAATTCACGGAGGACTTCGGAACGCTGCCGAACCCGAAACCCGGCAACCTCTCCGAGCGCGCGATGGAAAGGGGAGCGCCGCAGCTCGGGAGCCTCGGCGCCGGCAACCACTTCCTCGAGATCCAGGTCGTCGACGAGGTGCGGGACGGCGCCGCAGCCGAGGTGATGGGGCTGTTCGACGGCCAGGTGTGCGTGATGATCCACTCCGGCTCGCGCGGCATCGGGCACCAGACGTGCCAGGACCACCTGAAGACGATCGACCGACTGATGCCCAAGCTCGGAATCGACGTGCCCGACCGTCAGCTCGCGTGCGTCCCGATGAAGCATCACGCCGCGGAGAGCTACTTCGGAGCGATGGACGCGGCCGGCAACTTCGCGCGGGCCAACCGTCAGGTTCTCACCGACGCGGCCCGGGAATCGTTCGCGAAGGTCCTGGGGAAGAGCGCGCGCGATCTGGCGATGTTCGTGGTCTACGACATCAGCCACAACCTCGCCAAGCTCGAGGACTACGAGATCGAAGGCAAGGCGCGTACGCTGTGCGTGCATCGAAAGGGGGCCACGCGCGCCTTTGGCCCCGGCCACCCCGAGCTTCCCGACCGCTACAAGCCCATCGGCCAACCGGTGATCATCCCCGGCTCGATGGGCTCCTCCTCGTTCGTGCTCACCGGGATGAACGAGTCGCGCGAGCGGTCGTTCTCGTCCACCTGTCACGGGGCGGGCCGCGCCATGAGCCGGACGAAGGCAAAGAAGATGATGCGCGGCGAGGACCTCAAGCGGGAGCTCGAGGGAAAGGGCATCCACCTGGCACGCTCCCGGTGGAAACTCCTCTCAGAGGAGGCTCCCTACGCCTACAAGGACGCACAGGAGATCGTCGAGACGTGCGAGGGCGCCCGGCTCTCGAAAGTGGTGGCGCGCCTGCGACCGGTGGGCGTGGTCAAGGGCTAAGACGGACGCCGAGTTGCACATGACCCCCCCTATAGGGGCGGCGAGATGCAACTCGGCCTATAACAAGGCGTGGCCGCGCGCAGAAAGCTCGGGATCGGTGTCGCCGTCGTGGCTGTGGTTGGTGGGATCGCCTCCCTCCTTCCGCCGGTGCAGGCGCGCGTGAAGGCCATCGCCGTCCTGGCCGACGCCCTGGGGGCGAGCTTCCCCCGTCCGTTCGCAGCCGACGTGAGCCGTTCCGCGGTGAACCTCTCCGGCGTGGAGGGAGACCTCTACGACCCCGGGGTACGCGCCCCCGTCGTGATCCTGATCCCCGGTGCCGCCGAGAAGGGGCGCGACGATCCCCGCGTCGTCCGCCTCGCGCGCGCGATCGCGCGGGCCGAACGCGTTGTGTTCGTGCCGGAGCTCATCCTCTACGAGAAGCGGCTCGAGGAGGATGACATCGACGCGATAGTCGCCTCCGCGCAGGACCTCGGACGGGACTACGGATCGGTCTCTCTGCTCGGGATCTCTTACGGAGGCTCGCTGGGCCTACTGGCGGCGGCCGACGAGCGGCTCGACGGCCGGCTCGAGCAGGTCGCGACGTTCGGCGCGTACTTCGATCTCGTGGGAGTGATCCAAGCGGTGACGACCGGAGTCTCACTCGTCGGCGACCAGCGGGTCCCGTACGACACGGTGCCCCGGGCGGAGGAGATCCTCTTCGAGATCGCAATCGAACTGGCCCCGGAGCGTGCCCGGCCGTTCCTGCGCGACGCGCTACGCGGCGACCTCCCCCCGAGGCGCCTGCCCGAACCGGCGCGCGCCGTGTACCGCTTCCTGACCAACGAGGACCCGGAGAGGACCTACGAGCTCTCACGTGAGTTGCCTCAAAGGATGCGCGACCTGCTCGAGCGCTTCTCGCCGTCTTCCGTCGCCGACGAGGTCGATGCGCCGGTAGTGGCGATGCACTCCAGGGACGACCCCGCGGTCCCCTACGGGGAGGCGCTGCGACTAGAACGGGGGCTCGACGACGTCCGCCTTGTCACCGTCACGATCTTCCGGCACGTCGACCTGAACGAAGGAGAGATCGAGTGGCAGAGCGCGATCGGCGACATGATCGACGCGTGGCGCTTCACCTCGTGGTTCCTCTCGGCTCAGGAGTGATGTTCGGGCAAGACGGTCTCAAAGGAGGTCGGATGGCACGGATAGAGGGAGCTCGTCCGCGGAGGTTTTCACTCTTCCTGCGGCCCGCACTGTTGGTAGCCAAGTTGACAGCAGGCCGTCTCACAAAGCGCCGGATGGCCGAGGCTCCCAAACCGGCACGGATCCTCGCCCACCGTCCTCTTCTGATGGCGTCCTACGGCGCGTTCGAGACGTCGCTTCTCCGGTCCCGGGCGCTCGACCACCGCGTCAAGAGGCTTGCCCGAATGCGGGCCGGCATGCTTCACGGCTGCCCGTGGTGACTCGATATCGGCTCTGCGGTCGGCAGAGCGATTGGACTCACCGACGAGGTCCTGCGGGAGCTAACCAATTACAAGAACAGTGATCTGTTCTCGGACCTCGAGAAGGACGCCATCGAATACGCAGAGCTTCTAACGCGCACTCCCGCGAACGTTCCCGACAGCCTCTTCGAGAGGCTTCGCAGGCACCTGGACGAACGACAACTCGTTGAGCTAACCGCGACCATCGCGTGGGAAAACTTCGTCGGACGATTCAATCGAGGCTTCGATGTCCAACCTCAGGGCTATTCAGAGGGCTATTCCCTCGCTCCGGAGACCTAGACGCTTCCACGGAAAACGAAGGGCGCCCGGAGGCGCCCTTGGTTTGATGCTGCAACGTCTGATGTTTCAGCGTCAGGTGCCGCCCATCCTCATTCCTCCTCGCGACCGTCTCCCGGACAAAACTAGAAGAAGTAGGGGAACACCCACCGCGAGCCCGAGCACCGTCAGGTTCGCCACGTTGTCGAACGACTCGAGCCGCTCCGTTGTGGACGCGTGAAAGACGAGATGAGGTATCGCGAAGACGAGCCACACGACAAGAGAGATCCGAACCAGTCTCCGCTCCGGCCGGATGGCGGCCGCGATCAAGAGGACGGCAAGCGCCAACAGGCCCGCCCCCACGTCGACGGCGAAGTGATCGTTGTAGGGACCCAGCGGAGCGATCCAGACTCGCCCGAAACCCGGGAAGTCGTCGTACCAGCTACGCGGAGCCAGAACCCCCCACAGTCCCGCCGCGGCTTGCGGAAGGGCCAGCGCGAGTAGGAGCACGCGGAACAGGGTCCTGCGCTCGACCATGGCGCGATCCTAACGGGGGGCCGTTCAGCAGGAGTTGACGGCGCGCAACGCGTTCAGCCGCCCGAAACCGAAGACCGGATCTCGGCCCGGCACGCCGAGGTCGTCCGCGCCGTCGAGGAGGCACGACACGATCTGAGCGTTCCCGAGGCCCTTTCCGGCGAGCAGGGCGGCCACCCCCGATACGAACGGGGCCGCCATAGAGGTTCCGGCGATCGCCTCGTAGCCGGGAGCCGGCGAGCAGTCGGTATCACCCCCGCGGAGATACGTCGAGAGGACCTCTTGAGAGCAGGAGACAAGCCCCTCGCCGCCCGGAGCTACGAGGAAACGCTTGAACGTGCTCGCGTCGAAGTTCGAGTACCACGCCTTCAGGTCGCGCGAGTCCGTCGCTCCGACGCAGACGACCGCAGGATGCGCGGCGGGCTCGGCGCAGACCGGCGCTCCCTCGTTGCCGGCGGCGATCACGACGACCGCGCCCTCGGACACCGCGTGGTCGATCGCATCGTAGATCGGACGAAGCAGCCCTCGCAGCCTGTTCAGCTCCCCCACTCCGGTGAGGAAACCGAGTGAGAGGTTGATCACGTCCGCGCCCTTGGCGGCGGCGTACCGGATCCCCTCCGCCACGTTCGCGGTCGAGCCGGCACCTTCGTCGTCGAGCACGCGCACGGGAAGGATGCGCGCACCCGGAGCCGTGCCGGCCACTCCAACACCGTTGTTCGTGAGGGCGGCGGCTATGCCGGCGACGTGCGTTCCATGCCCGTTCTCGTCCTGGGGACCGTCTTGTGTACAGGTGCGCCCGGTTCTCTTGTTGCCGGTGCAGTTGCCGGCCGGTTCGACGAAGTCGGCATCGGCATTGACCACGAGCTTGGAGGAGAGGTCCGGATGGCCCAGATCGACCCCCGAGTCCACCACCGCGATGAGCGTCCCGGCCCCGT